>DATFZA010000342.1:0-6334 GCA_035314765.1 Bryobacteraceae bacterium | reverse complement strand
CAGCGGCGCGAGCAAGTCAGTTTCCGGGATCATCAAAACGAGTATAGGCTGAGGCGAAGATTAGGAGAAACGCTTTGGCTGATTTTCTTAGCAGAAGCCATCAAACCCGGAATTAAATTGTGCCCCCCGGTGTCCTCTGTGTTAAAGATTTTCCCATTTGATACTTCACATCCGGATACGCCCTGGCGAATGCCGCCCAAGTCACCGCAATTACCACAAAGCAAAGCACGCTGCCCTCCGGCCCAACCATCCCCCCGGTGAGCCATCGCGGACCGTGAAACGACGACTTCAGCAGATGCCCCGGGAACAGCGTCCCGCTATCCGGCACGGAATAAAAAAATGTCTCTCCCCAATCCCACGCCATATGAAAGCCCACCGCAAACCACAAACTCCCCGTTCGCCGTAGCGTCAGGCAAAAGAAGAAACCAATCGCCGCCGCTGCCGCCAATCCCGTCCACTGCTCGCCCGCATTCTGCAGATGAATCAGACCGAAGGTGCACGAGAGCACTACCGCGGACGGCCAAAAGCCAATCAATCGCGCCAGCGTAAATTGCGAATATCCGCGCAACAGAAATTCTTCAAAGAATCCCACGAGCAGGAAAAACACTGCCCAGAACAATGCAAACCTCACGATTCGGCCGCCATGTATCGCCAGATGACCCAGATCAAAAGCTCGTAAGCCGTACATGGTTGCCATCAGCAGCGAAATGCTGACAAATCCCCACCCTGTTCCCACCCAGAACAATTTTCCAAACGCCAGCCGCCCCGGCAGGCCGTAAGTTCCCCAAGCTCGCTTCTCAACTCTTCCCAGTACCACTGCCGGAAGAGCCGCCGCCAGAAGCATTCCAAACTCCTCCAGCATCATCGACCACAGCCCGCTCGCGCCCAACTCCAGAGACCCAATCCACCGGCTGACTACAAACTGCAGCGGATAAAACATCCCCACATAGAACGCGAATCCCCATCCCGCCCGCAAACCGTCTGGGCCAAGAAACACCGTGCGCACATACGAAGGCTGCACCGCAAACTCCGGAGCGGCGGGCGGCACCGTTTCCGGGTTCGTCGACGTACGGTGTGTATCTGCCGCTCTGCTCCCGTCATCAATTCTGAAATCGGTCACACCGTTTCCTCAAACAGCCCCGCTCATGGTAAAACACTTCGTCCCGCCTCATGACCCGATTTTTCACCCGCGAACGCTTTGGCAGGCCCCAATTTCTGGCCGGAATTTTGTTGCTCATTTTCTTGGCGCAAGCGGTCTGGCTCGTGCGTTCCGAACTGCGCGAGCCCGAATCGACCGGACCTTTGGGTGTGAGCGCGTCCGAACAAGTTCGCATCGCCGCCGGCTGGCGACAAATCCACGGGGGAGGCATCGCCGGCGCGCCGTTCCCCGACGCCTCGGGCTCGCTGCCCCTCGAAGTCTCCCGCGACGACGCGGGCTTCGATACCGAACATTCCCCGCTGCTTTCCCTGGTAACCGCCGCGCCCCTGCTTGCTTGGCCTCAAGCCCTTGCCGGTTCCGAATCTTCCCCGTACTGGCGCTGGCTTCCGCGCATACCGTTCCTCGCCTTTGGCATCTTCCTCGGCGCATCGCTGTGGTATGTCTCCCGCCGCCTTTGCGGTAACTCCGGCGGATTCCTCGCCCTCACCCTCTACTGCTTTTCTCCTGCCGTGCTGCAAGCCACCGCCGTCTGGCACGTTGAGCCGGAAATCCTCGCCGCCTGGGGATCCTTCGGCGCCATCTTTACCGCCATCGCCGTAGCCCACACACTCTACGCGCCGCGCGAAGTCGTTCTCTGGAACTGGCGCCGCATCGTGTTGCTCGGGATCTCTCTCGCGATTGCTGTGGGCTCCCAGTTCTCCATGATCGTCGTCGTCCCCATTGCCCTCGCTTTCCTGCTTTACCTCGCGCCCATCCGCCGCGGAGCCGCCATCACCATCTGGATCGCTGCCTGTCTGGTGGGTCTGCTTCTGCTTTTCGCAGCATATTTCTTTCAACCAAAAGCCTTTGTACAGGGAATGCAGCACGCCTCTTTTTGGGGAGCGACCTGGCGCAGCTTCACCGTGCTTGCCGTCTATCGGCGGGTTGGATCGCTGATACTGCGCGCCTGTCCGGCGTTCGCTCTCTTGCTTCCAGCGGCGATCGCGACCTATTTCGCCTGGCCGCGCACCCGCTATTTCGGTAACACCGCCCCGCTGCTGCTCGCTCTTCTTTTCATTGGACTTGGCATAGCCCACCCGCGCGTGGCCGGGGCCGGCTTCCTGCTTGCTTCCGTCCCCTTCCTCTTTGTCTTCGTCTCCGGCGTGCTCGCCGACCTCATGGAAACTCCCGCACGCACCCTCGTAACCGCTTGCGTTTGGGCATTGGTCGGCGCCTATATTCTCTGGAGTCTTTCGGCCCTGGTCGAGGTCCCCCGCGGGTGATCGCCGGCTAACAATTCTCTACAATTTCCCGCGCATCTCTGCTGAGGCTATTGCGATCTAAACCTGTAAGGGGGTCCTCTGAGGAGGTGCGCCATGACGTTCCCTTTGAGGTATCATAATGTCGTGAATCGCCTGTCGCGACGCCCGATTCCGGCTTCGCTTGCTGTCTTCGCGACTTTTGTCTTCGCGCTTCTTTTGGCTTCCAGCGGCTTCGCGCAGACGAATGGCTCTTCCGGCTTCGCGCATTCTGCCGGCGTAGCGCCTCCCACTACTGCCCCAGTAGCTCCTCCCACGGCGTTCAGCGTGCCGCCCCCAACTGGCGCAGCTTCTGCGCATCAGGGCTTTGGGCCGGCGAACGCGAACGTAAATCATCCCGTTCCGCATTCACCCGGCAGCTCGCACGTTGGCAACAACGGGCATCCCCATCCTCACACGGCAAATGGCGTGGCCTACTACCCTTACGTTTACGCTCTGCCCGTGCCCTACGCCGTCGATGTCAGCGATGCTGACACTCCCGGTGACGATGACGACGCCGAGTATCAAGGCGGCCCCACGATTTTCGATCGCCGTGGATCAGGCCCGGACTCTTACGTTCCGCCTTCGTCGACTGGATCGGAAGAGACTGTCCAGACCGATCCCGAGCCGCCGCAGCCTCCGACCACTCTGGTTTTCAAAGACGGTCACCAACTCGAGGTCAACAATTACGCCATCGTCAGCCAGACGCTTTACGATCTAACGTCTGGTCATCCGCGCAAGATCGCTCTCGCGGATCTAGATCTGCCGGCAACCCAAAAGCAAAACGACGACCACGGTGTTGTCTTCCAACTGCCGCCATCGGCCCAGGCCAACTGACCATGCGATTCCTCACTCTCATTGCCGCGCTCGCTCTGGTGTCTTACGCCGCCGCCCAGCGAGCCGCATCCGGGGGCCATGCCTCGGCTCCCGCGCACGCCGCCGCTCCGCACTTCCGCGCGCCCGCCGGCAACTTCGCCTTCGGACGCAACGGCCGTGGATTTGGATCCGCATTTCGCCGCTCTTCTCCGTATTCTTCTTACGCTTCCTTGCCGTTCCCGTTTTTCGGCGACGCCTTCGATTCCGGCGACATTTATTCCACTGGCTACCCTGTCGCTTCCGAACCGCCAGCCTACCTGCTGCAGGCCCTCAGCCAAATGGCCGGTCCCGGCGCCAATTTCATGGGACCAGCCATGGCCCCGCTCAGCAATCATCAATCTTCATCCAGCGATGCGTTGTTGATCGAACTTCAGAACGGCCGCTACGTCCGCGTTCCCAGCGCCGCGACCAATGACGACCCTCAAGTGCTGAACGTGACGCCCAACCACGCCGCATCGAATTCCGCTACGTCGAGTTCGGCCCAGGCGCCGCTGGTCGTCACCGCATCGCCGCAATCCCTGCCGCCCGCGATTCTCATCTTTCGCGACGGGCGCAGCGAAGAAGTCCGCGACTACACCATCGCCGACGGCGTGCTTTATGCCCGCGGCGATTACTACACTGACGGATACTGGAACAAGAAAATCGATCTCGCTTCTCTCAACGTCCCTCAAACTCTGCAAGCCAACGCCGATCGCAACGTGAAGTTTGTTCTGCCATCCTCGCCGAACGAAGTGATCACGCGTCCGTAGAATCCAGGAATTTCTTAATTCCCTCCCAATACCTTTGCACGACAAATTCCGTCCTCAAGTGCCCGCCGCGCTTCACTGACTTCAGCAATACTCCCGTCTCCTCGGCAAATCGCACGCTGCCATCAAACGGCACATGGGGATCATCCATCGCATGAAAAATCATCACCTTCGCCGCCGTGACTTCCCCTCTACGGTGCCACGGGCTGTAAAAACTCCCGCCCCGCAGCTTCTCCCAGTTCGCGTCTGAAAGCCGATACGCGTTGCCAAACGCCTCGCGAATATATTCAGCATAATTCTCCTGGGAGGTTTCCACTTTTTCCGAACGATCCAGAATCGTCCAATCGGTCACCGGACAATTCGCCACAACTTTATTCACCCGCCGATCCAGCGAAGCCAGAATCGCCGCGGCCCCGCCAAAGCTTCCTCCAACCACAAAAATCTGATCGGGCATGAGCGGAAACCGCCGGCCAAACGCAATCTCAACCAGACCTTTTGGCAACTCGTCGACTACATCGAGAACGTCCTCATGCGGCGACCGCCGCAAAAACTCGCCGCCGCTTTCCCACGCTCCCCGATACCGCGGATACACAACCCAGAAGCCTTTTCCCGCGAGGCACTCCACCAAGGCCTGCTTGCGCGGAATGGACGGCATCCCATCGCATAAAATGATTACCCTCTGTTTCTTGCGAGCCCGCGCTGGCGGCAAGAACTCGGCAACAATTTCATTTTTGAATCGAGTTCTGAACATAGCGACCTCCTCGCGATAAATGCTGCGATCGTGATAGAATAACAACAGTTCAAACACAACTAACTGCCTGTAGATCCAACTGTTTAGCACGACCTGCGAGGCAACCAGGAGCAAGCTAGCAGCGGAGAGCTAGAAGCCAAAAACCATGCCTGACGATCAGAATCCCGAACTTCCCCTGACCCCACCGCCCGGCGGTGAAGGTCCCGGCGCCCTGCACATTCAGCCCGTCAACATTGAAGACGAGATGCGCAAGTCGTATCTCGACTATTCCATGTCGGTCATCATCGGCCGCGCCTTGCCCGACGTGCGCGACGGACTCAAGCCCGTGCACCGCCGCATTCTCTACACCATGCAGCAGATGGGCCTGCAGCCCAATCGCGCCACGCGCAAGTGCGCCCGCATCGTTGGAGACGTCATGGGCAAGTACCATCCCCACGGCAATCTCGCCGTGTATGACGCTCTCGTTCGCCTCGCGCAGGACTGGAGCCTGCGCTACCCGCTGATTTTCGGCCAGGGAAATTTCGGCTCGGTCGATGGCGATCCTCCCGCAGCCGATCGCTACACCGAAGCCAAGCTCGCGCAAGTTGCCACCGCGCTGCTCGAAGATCTCGACAAGGAAACGGTCGACTTCCGCCCCAACTACGATGGCAGCGAAGTCGAGCCCGATGTTCTTCCCGCGCGCATTCCGAATCTTCTCGTCAATGGCTCTGACGGAATCGCCGTCGGCATGGCCACAAAAATTCCGCCCCACAACCTTACCGAAATCGTTGACGCCACCATCACCCTCGTCAACAACCCCAATGCGCAGCTCCCGGAAATTTTAAAGTTCGTGCAAGGGCCGGACTTTCCCACCGCCGGCATCATCCACGGACGCTCCGGAGTCTTCGAAGCCTACCGCACCGGCCGCGGCCGCTTCATGATGCGTGCCAAAGCCTCGATTGAGACATTCAGTAAAGATCGCGAAGCCATCATCGTCACCGAAATTCCGTATCAGGTAAACAAGTCCGTCCTGATCAAGCGCATCGCCCAGCTCGTCAACGACAAGGAAATCGAGGACATCTCCGACGTGCGCGACGAAAGCGATCGCGACGGCATGCGCATTGTGGTCGAGCTCAAGCGCGGCGCCGAGCCGCAGATCGTTCTCAACCAGCTCTATAAGCACACCGCCATGCAGGAAGGTTTTTCGATGATCTTGCTTGCGGTGGTCAACAACCAGCCGCGCGAAATGGGCCTGATCCAGGCTATCAAGCACTTCATCAATCACCGCGTGGAAGTCGTCCGCCGGCGCACCGCCTTCCTGTTGCAAAAAGCGAAGGACCGCGAGCACATCCTCGAAGGCTATCTCACCGCCCTCGATCATCTCGACAACGTCATCACGATCATTCGCGCCAGCGCCAACCGCGCCGAGGCCCGCGAGAACTTAGTCGCCTACTTCGGCGGCAAGAAAATCGATATCAACATCAGCGGCCGCGCTCCCAAGCTCGATCCCGAAAAGCCGTTCACCGCGCGGCAGGCGGAGGCCATC
>DATFZA010000341.1:0-3075 GCA_035314765.1 Bryobacteraceae bacterium | reverse complement strand
ACTCCTACGCGATTCTCGGCGAGATCGTGGCATGGATCATCGGCTGGGATTTGATTCTGGAGTACGCAGTCTCCAATATGTCCGTGGCGGTAGGTTTTTCGGCCTACCTGCAAGATCTGTTCGACAACCTGTTCGGATTTCATTTGCCCGCGCAGTGGGCATTTCCGCCTGTGCCCGCGCCGGGGGCGCCGGCGGGCTGGTTTGATTTGCCGGCGCTCATCATCACCCTGGGAGTGACGGTGCTTCTGGTCCGCGGGGTGAAAGAGAGCGCTGGCGCGAATAGCACTATGGTGTTGATCAAGATCGCGGCGATCTTGTTGTTCTGTTTTGGCGCGGCGTCGCATGTCAAATCATCCAACTGGCATCCGTTTGCGCCGAACGGATTTCCGGGTGTACTGACTGGGGCGTCCATCATTTTTTTTAGCTATATAGGTTTCGATTCAGTTTCGACTGCGGCGGAAGAGTGCAAGAAACCACAGCGCGATCTGCCTGTCGGCATCCTGGGAACGCTGGTAGTGTGCACCCTGCTTTACGCTTCCGTATCGCTGGTGCTCACGGGCATCGTGCCCTGGACCAAGCTCGGGACGGACTCGCCGGTAGCGGACGCGCTGAAGGCGCTGGGGATGAACCGTCTGCGCACCGTGGTCACGGCAGGCGCGTTGATGGGGATGCTATCTTCCCTGCTGGTCTTTCAATATGGCCAGGCTCGCGTGTGGTTCGCAATGTCGCGCGACCGTTTGTTGCCGGACGTGTTTTCGCGTGTGCACAGTCGTTATCAAACGCCGCATATCAGCACCTGGATCGCGGGATTTGCGGTGGGCATTCCGGCGGGGATTTGGGACATCGACACGTTCGCCGAATTGTCGAATATTGGGACACTGTTTGCTTTCATTCTGGTGGCGGTGGGTGTTATCGTTCTGCGCCGGAAGCAACCGGAGCGGCCACGGTCGTTTCGCGTGCCATTTGTGCCGTTCACGCCTATTTTTTCGATTCTGTGCTGCCTGGTCTTGATGATCGGGCTGCCGCTGGCGACGTGGCTCCGGTTTGTGGTGTGGCTGGTCATTGGGTTGTTTATATATTTTTTGTATAGCCGGCGGAGAACGGAGAGTGCGTAGGAGTGGCCGTTGCTTGAAAGGTCTGGTCAAGCGCTCGGGGACACAGCTGCGCAAGTTCGGACTTGAGCCCGCTGTGTCCCCATCCGCGCTACTCTCTGCGCAGCGCCCAGTGAGTAGTGTTGGTACTACCCAATTTGACAGGCACACTTAATTAGCCGATACTGGTTAATGTCTGGGCGATTCTGTCCACGCACGGATCATCTGAACTAAGACAGACGATCTGTCCCGTCCTCTTAGACCTACCCGTTCAACCGAGGAGGTTGCAACGTTCGATCCCAACCATAGCGTCCACGCGAAGGCCAGGAGGATTCAGCATGCCTTTTGACCAGCTTATCCCGCGGCCGTTTACGGCAAACGGCGTCCGGACGTACGCGCCCGTGGCCTCAGGCGTCTATGGAATTTCGAACGCTCGCGAGTGGATCTACATCGGAGAAACCGACGACATACAAAGCGCCCTCGTCGCTCAATTGGCGGACCTGCATACGGCGCTGATGCAACGCGAGCCAACCGGATTTATCTTCGAGGTTTGCGTGAAGACGCAACGCTTGACGAGGCAGGATCGCTTGATTGAAGAGTACGTGCCCACTTGTAACCGGCGTTCACCGCGGCACTCGTGAGGAATGGGAAAGATTAGAAGGAGCGAAGTATGCAATACGTTTTGACCGGGTTCACTCACGACATGGGTTTCCGCGTGTTCGCGTTTGAAGGCGTGGGGGAAGACCGGGTGCGAACGGAGTATAAAGTCCGGGCAGATCTCGGTCTGATCCGGAGATACGGCATCCGGGTGCAAGAGTTGCCTTTGCTTTGCCGGGGGGTTCTGGAGCGGCGCATCGAGGGTGAGGACCAGCGCAACCTAACTTACACCGAAACCGACATGCGCCTCAACGCCGATGCCTGCGCTATACGCGCCGCGGCGGCGGCACAGAAGAGAAAGCCGGCGCACCGGCCGGTCACCGAGAATGTTGGGGCCGCCTGGCGCGGTCCGCAGACCTGAGGAGCACCCAGCACATGTTTTCCGCCCGCTGCCCGCATTGCCGATCCGCGGAGTTTCGAGGCGTCGGTCTCCGCAACATCGTGGAGAGGGCTGTGCACTGGATTCTCTCACCTTACCGCTGCGACCTTTGCGGCCGCCACTTCTTCCTGTTCCGATGGATGGCGCCTGCCGGGGGTACCGCGTAAAGTTCCCGGTCCGCCTTGTCCATGGCCGCGACCCCGTCCGCGTCGACGAGCGTGCCGAGCGCTCAGGGGACAATGCTGCGATCGTTGAAGAGGACGATTTCGAATACTAGCCCGCAATGTCCCCATCCGCGTTGCTAGCCTGCGTTCGTACCCCATCTGCGTCCGTCCGCATTCGTCTAAGTCTAAGTCATCTTGCGTACTACCCTAGGTGGCTTGTGTTGCGTCCCTTTTTCGCCTTACCATGAATCAGTTTCGCTTATGCTCTTCATGGTAATTGAACGTTTTCAAGACAACGACATGCTCCCCGCTTACCGGCGCATGCGCGATGAGGGCCGGAAGGTGCCGGAAGGTTTGACCTACGTGGATAGCTGGGTTGAGGCCAATTTCCAGCGTTGTTTCCAACTCATGGAATGTAGCGATCTCCGTAAGTTTCAGGAGTGGATTTTGCATTGGCGGGGATGCGGCGCGACGCTCGAGATCGTTCCCGTACTCACCAGCAAACAGACGCGGGAGGTAGTAGAGCCCTGGCTCGAGAAAGTCTGACTTTTGGTGGCTGACTTTTGCTGGTTCTCTAGGCCGCAGTCAATAATTGCTGCACTTTCGGGTGGACGATAGCGCCATCGCGCGCTACCAGGGTCTCGCGCGTGATCTCGTCATTCAGATCGATGTTGAGCTGGCCGTCTTTGATCAGATGCTTCAGCAGCGCGGCCACGTTGCGAGCATACATCTGGCTGGCATGATAAGGCACCGAACTGGGAAGATTGAGCGGGCCGATAACGGT
>DATFZA010000340.1:0-4398 GCA_035314765.1 Bryobacteraceae bacterium | reverse complement strand
CTAGTACAAGAAATGCTGCTGTCTAAGTTCAAGTCTCTTGCCTGCTCGCGTCATCCGAAACCATGATCAGGTTATTTATGGTAGCTATACGAGTCAACGGTACTAGATAAAAAACGGATTAAATTTATTAACCGACTAGTTGCAAAAATATTTATGGACATAAGTCTCACGACTGAGTTAGAGCTCAAAGGGTACGACAAAAAGAACTATTCGTTGAATTCAAGAGGTGTCGAACTATTAATGGCGTTTACAGATGTTTTTAGATGTTGATAGATGGCTGAAAAATTTTTCGACCTGATTGAGATGTCAAACTTAGTCAACACACTTTTCAGTGGGATGAGGTTATAGTTTTCGACCGAGATCGAGCTGATGTATTGTACTACGCGCGCCGAGTCAGCAGTTGGACCTCTTTCAAGGAAGCCGCCACACACTACCCATCATCGGGACCTCCCCGAGCGAGTAACGATTGTCCGTCCGCATCATCCCTTCGAAGGACAGTCCTTAGAAGTTCTCCGTGTTACACACCGGCATGATCGCCTACAATTAGTCGTCATCATTCCAGACGGGAGCAAGTCGCTGATCCTCGCCGAGTGGACCTCGTTTGTCAGGAATCATGTGAAACTCCCCCCGTAAAAATCATTTGAAACTCCCCCCTCTGGCGCAGTGAGGAGAAGGGAGCAATGGAAGAGAGGAAGAATCGGATAGTTTCTCTGCCGACCGAAGCGGGTTCGGCGGAGGAGCGGATGTTAGGGGCGGATTTGGTACGGGAGATGGTAGCGCGAAAAAGCCGCGGCGAAGGAGCCAAGCGGATTGCACGCGAATTGGGGGTGGATCGCAAGACGGTTAAGCGTTGGCTGAGAATTGGCAGTTGGGAGCCGCGGCGAAGTCGCCAGCGACCCCGACTGATCGATCGGTTCACCGAGTTTATCGCCCAGCGCGCGCCCGAGGTGGGATGGAACGGGGTGGTTCTGCATCGAGAGCTGGTGGGCTTAGGGTTTAGCGGGAGCTATCAGCAGGTGCGGCGCTTTCTTCAGCCCAATCGCGCGCAGCGGAAGTGGTCGGAGCTGGCAACGGTGCGGTTCGAGAGCGAACCGGGGGAGCAGGCGCAGGTCGACTATGGCCAGCTCCAAGTTTGGATCGGCGAGCAGCCGGAGACGGTGCATCTGTTCGTGTTCACGCTGGGTTATTCGCGGCGCTTGTTTACCCGTGGGTATTGCAACGAACGACTGGCGACGCTGCTCGACGGTCACGAGCGCGCGTTTCGCTGGTTTGGCGGGGTTACGCTTACCTGTCTGTACGATAATCCGCGCACTTTGGTGCTGGGCCGCAGTGAGAAAAGGTGCTGTGGCATCCGTTGTTCGAGGACTTCGCGCGCTACTATGGCTTCACCCCGCGGGCTTGCCAACCATACCGGCCACGGACCAAAGGGAAAGTCGAATCGGGGGTGAAGTACGTCAAACGAAACGCGCTGGCGGGCCGGCGTTTCTGCTCGTGGGAGGACCTCAACGGTTGGCTGGAGCGCTGGAGCGTCGAAGTAGCCGACCTACGCCTCCACGGCACCACCCACGAACGGCCGCTGGAGCGTTTCGCGCGCGAGCAACTGACCCCGTTGGGAAGTAGGCCGCCCTATCGGTACGAACGGGTGCAGATGCGCCGGGTGGCTACCGACGCCCTGGTCGCGGTCGGCGCGGCGCGCTACTCAGTGCCGGTCAAGTACGTGGGACTCGACGTCAGCGTGCAGGAGAGCGCCGCGCACTTCGAGTTTTTCCATCAGGAGAAGCTGATCGCACGCCATCCCAAGGCTGCCCGCCACTGCGTGGTAATGGACCCCGGGCATTACGCCGGATTGTTGCAGGTCGGCGGGCGCATAGCGCTTGCGGCGCCGCCGCGCTTCGATCCCAACTTCGCCCAGCTCGGCGAGGTGATGGTGCGCGACCTCGCGCTCTACGAGGCAATCAGCCAGGGCGAAGGAGGTGGCTTGCGATGAGCACTCCGCAACTCGAACGGCTGCGTGAGCACTGCCATCGGCTGCGGCTCTATCAGATCGAAAATGAACTTACCGCGCGCTTGGAGCAGGCAGCGAAAAAGGAAATTTCCTACGCCGACTTCCTCGACGAACTGTTCGCCGCCGAGGTCGGTGCGAAAACCCACAAGTATCATGAGATGCGGATCACGATGGCCCGCTTTCCGTTCCAGAAAACCCTGGAGAGCTTTGACTTCAAGTTCCAGCCCTCGATCGATCCCAAGCTGATCCGGGAGCTGGCGACCGGCCGCTACATGCACAGCGGCGATAACTTGTTGTTTCTCGGGCCGCCCGGGGTGGGGAAGAGCCACTTGGCGGTGGCGCTCGGCATGAAGGCCTGTGAGCAAGGCGTGCGCACCATGTTTGTCACCGCCACCGCGCTCATCACCACGCTCGGCAAGGCCCTGGCCGAAGGCCGACTGGAGGAACGTCTGAAGCTCCTGACTCAGCCACAGCTTTTGATAATCGATGAGATCGGCTATCTGCCGATCGACCGCCAGGGCGCCAATCTATTCTTCCAGTTGGTATCGCGCCGCTACGAGCGCGGTTCGATCATCATCACCAGCAATCAGAGTCTCGGCGCTTGGGGCGAGGTCTTCGGCGATGCGGTGATCGCCAGCGCCATCCTCGACCGCCTGCTCCACCATTTAAACTTGCCCCGAGTTGGTGGACACCCGGGTTAAGCTGCCAATGACCTATGGTTTCGTCGTTCAAATTCCATTGGGCTGAGATAGCCGAGCGACGAATGACGCCGACGGCGGTTATAGAAGAGTTCGAGATATTGGAAAATGGCGGTGCGAGCCTGAGCATGTGTGCACCATTGAACTTGGTAAACGAGTTCCTTCTTGAGGCTGGCAAAGAAGCTTTCGGCGACCGCGTTGTCCCAGCAATCACCGCGGCGGCTCATGCTGGGGCAGATCCCATACTGGGCGAGTAGTTGTTGGTAATCCCCGCTCGCATACTGGCTGCCGCGATCTGAATGATGAATTAATCCTGGTGCGGGGTGGCGTTGTGCTAGCGCCATTTTAAGCGCGTCCAGCGCGAGCTTACGATCGATCCGTTCGCTCATCGACCAGCCCACTATCCGGCGCGAGAACAGGTCGATAATCACCGCCAGATAGAGCCAGCCTTGTAGGGTCCAGAGGTAGGTAATATCGGTCACCCAGGCGGTATTGGGCTGGGCAGCGGCAAAGCATCGCGCCAGCAGGTTGGGATATACCGCCATGTTATGGCGTGAGTCGGTGGTGTTCCGATAGCGGCGCTTGGGGCACGCCCGCAAACCCTGCGCACGCATCAGTCGGGCGATTCGCTTGCGTCCGCTGCGCTGGCCGCGAGCACGCAGTTCCAGCTGTACCCGCGGACTGCCGTAGCGGCCGTGGTTTTCGGCGTAAATCGCGGCCACCGCGACCGTCAGGATCTCATCCTGGCGAGTTCGCGCCGCTGGCGGCCGCTGGCAGAAGGCATAGAAGCCGGAGCGCGATACCGCCAGAATCCGGCACATCAACGCCACCGGGAAACTGGCCTTCTCCGCTTGGATGAAAGCGAATCTCACACGCTCTCCTTGGCGAAGAAGGCCGTCGCTTTTTTTAAGATTTCGCGCTCCATTCGCAGCCGCTGATTCTCGCGCCGCAGGTGCGCCAGCTCCTCGCGCTCACTGGTCGTTAACGCCCCCGTCGGCCCGCGCCCAGCGTCGATCTCGGCTTGCTGCACCCAGCGCCGCAAGGCTGTCTCTCCCAGCCCCAGCTCCCGCGCTATCGCGCCGATGCTCTTGCCGCTGTCCCCAACCAGCCGCACTGCCTCGGCCTTGTACTCATCCGAAAATTTTCTCCGCTTGCCCCTGCTGCTCTTCTCCATGATCCACTCCCTAGCGCACTTTCGCGCTTCTCGGGGTGTCCACTCAACCGGGGCAAGTCCAGGCGCACGCTATGGGAGTATCGGTGCGGCCTGTTCAAGTTTGGCGCATAGAGCGCCGAATGTCGCCTCGTCATCCGAAGGCTCTCATCAAGACCTTGGAAAACAAAAAAATTGAAGAAGCGATCGGAATCGTAACCAGACCTCCTTACTTCCGCTGACTCGATTGCGGTTTAGTCGGTATCAGGCTTGAGAGAAAGGAAAGTGCAACAGCATCGAACCGGCGAAGACCCGGCGCATCCGATCGTCGATTGATCGGGTTTCGCCGCGCGACTCGGTTACTATCAGTCCGACCAACTGTGAGGTGAAGGCCAGACCCTTCGGTTGAGCAAATTTCAGCAACGGCGTGAAGACGCCTGTGTTCAGGTTGGTCGTGCCTAACTTGCCTATATCGGAGGCCGATGAGAAGACGGTGCCGGGGATGAAACTAGCCGATTGTAGAACGTAAATCGTATTGGCCGCTT
>DATFZA010000339.1:0-19602 GCA_035314765.1 Bryobacteraceae bacterium | reverse complement strand
GCGGCTGATCGCCGACGCTACCCGCAGCGTGGCGGAGGCGCTGGCGCAGCAGATCGGCACGGGGATCGAACTCTCCGGGCGGCGTAAGGATGGGGGCGAATTTCCCATCGAGATCATGCTGAGCCCCTTGGAAAGCGCCGAGGGAATTCTGGTGACGGCGGCGATCCGCGACATCAGCGTGCGCAAGAAATCCGAGCAGGACAATGCGCAACTTGAAAACGAAGCAACCGTCCTCCAAACTGCGCATGACGAGCTGGAACTGCGTGTAGATGAGCGTACGAAGGAACTCGCGGCCGCCAATCGGATTTTGGAGCTAAGCAACCTGGAGCTTAAGCAATTCGCCTACGTTGCATCCCACGATCTGCAATCTCCTTTACGCAATATTTGCGGATTCGTCCAACTGCTAAAGTCGGAATACGAAGGCCAGTTGGACGAACAAGCCCAGGACTGGATTCGCCGGACGGTCCAGGCGACCGTTCGGATGCAAACTTTGGTCCGCGATTTGCTCTCCTACTCTAGCGTCGACGCGCGCTCGCTGCCATTCACGCAAATTCCGTTCCTCGATATTGTCAACGGCGCGCTCGCTCTACTCGAGTCATCCATTAACGACTCCGGGGGGAAAGTCACCTTCGACCAGTTGCCAGACATTATGGGTGACCGCGCGCAGCTGGTCCAGTTGATTCAAAACCTGATTAGCAACGGGCTCAAGTACAGAGGTGACAGACCACCACACATCCACCTGTCAGCCGAACACAGCGGGAAGGAATGGATTTTTTCGGTCCGCGACAACGGTATTGGCATCGACTCCAAATATTGCGAGCAGATCTTTGAGATATTCAGACGGCTGCACGATCAGAAAGACTACCCCGGAACCGGCATTGGGCTGGCGGTCTGCCGTCGTGTAGTAGATCGTCACGGGGGCAAGATTTGGGTGAAATCCGAACCCGGCCACGGTAGCACATTTCAGTTCACCATTCCTGAGGGGACGAAACAAACTAATGGACAACCAACTTGTTAGTGTTAGTGGCCGGCCTGCGGAAATCCTGCTCGCCGAAGACAATGAAGACGACGTGGAGCTAACCCGTCTTGGTTTTAAGCGCGCTAAGCTGCTGGTCAGACTGCACCGTGTGAGAGACGGAGAGGAATGTTTGGCGTTTCTGCGCAAGCAAGGTCAGTACGTTAATGCTCCCACGCCAGATCTGATACTTCTCGACTTAAATATGCCCAAAATTAGTGGGCGGGAGGTGTTGGCTGAGCTGGTGCGGGATGAGCATCTAAGAAGTCTGCCAGTCGTTATCTTGACCACTTCGGAGCAGGATGATGAGGTTTTGAAAATGTACAACATGCGCTGCAGCTCCTACATCGTCAAACCGGTCGATTTCAACCAGTTCGTGAAAGTCATTCGGTCAATCGCTGAATATTGGTTCACGGTTGTGGTTTTGCCGAAAGGAGCCCCGGCCGAAAACCCAAAAGTCCTCGCCGGGGCTTGAGGAACCGGGAAGCTCGGCATGTCAGAACTAAGGGAATTTGCCTTCCGCGGGCGGCGAGGTTCGCAGTAGTCATAGTCTTCGTAGGGCCCGAGAGCGCAACCCGTCCGCCAAAACTTTGTTGGTCCACCCTCAGTCTTCGTCCTCTGTGTGTCCATGCATAACGTTCTTCGACCCCGTATCCGCGGACGTGGCCGTGCTCAGTTGTGCCCGGATCGTCCAGTCTTGTGGCCCGCGTCACGGCACACCCGGAGAATCCCGTCGTGAACTGGGAACTCAATCCTCCCGTGGGCGCCATCGCCAGCGACGGTACCTACACCGCGCCGGTGTCCTTGAGTTCCGCCCAGACCGTCATAGCGACCGCCACCAGCAATCTCTCCGCTGTCGCCTCCATCGCCGTGGTGCCTGCCTACGACGTGCTGTATCCCAATCAGCCTCAGCAGTTCACCGCGAACGCCTCAAGTGCAGGCGCGCTTTCTTGCCCATTTAAACCAATTGCGCAACTCAACATACACTAATCGCCCAACCCATTCGATCATTCATGCAAACGTCTCAAAACTTTCCTTGACAAATGCCGCCCGGGGAGGGTAGAGTCACAACTTACTGACTAGGTTGTAAACCTGAATGCGACTGGCCGCGCCGCTGATAAAAGCGGTTCGGCTCAGTAAGCTTCCTTACATTTCGCGGGAGTTTGACCAAATGACACGAGTCGGCTTGGCGTTTATCCTACCTGTGCGTCGCAAATCTGCAGGCCCAGCAGGACGTCTGTTACTTGTGGGCGACTGTTGCCGCGCTCGGGTGTGCAGACGGAGCGTGCCGCGCCTACATATATGACGAGTTAACGCGCTGCGAAAACGGGGAAATGACGCTGCCGCCGTCGCCGCCCCCGCCGCCGTCGCCCTGCTCCAACCAGCATCGGCAGGCGCGACCAGGAGTGGCAATCGCCGACCCAAGGCAGCAAAGCCCCTCAGGTCCCACGTGCGCCGTATTGGTAGATCCCGTGCCATTGAATTTTCCGAATCTGACCTCTCCGTTGGAGTACCAGAGTTTGGTCAATCAACCGGGCACTGGGCTGGTGACGGATCCTGGTCTCCTTGCAACTGGCGGAAACCCCGTCATGGGAATAGCAGCAGACAGCGCAGCACGCCTCGTTGTCCGCCTCTATGCCAGCGCCCCAGGTGACCAACTGAAGGTTACACTGGCCGGGCAAGGAGGCGGCGCGTTCGGTATGTTGAAGACCCTGCTTCCCGCCGATAACCCTCAGCAGGGGAGCCAGGTGACCGTGACCGCCGTTGACACACATAGCGCCAGCACAATGGCGTTCGTGCAGTACCTCCCGCCTCCGGACTTTTCTCGAGGCGGTGCGGACGATACTGCACCATCGCGGGGTGCAACGATTATGGTGACGGAACTCGCCACCGGCGCGACATATTCCACGGATGTCACGATATGGAGGCCTCCCGTGGTCCTTGTCCACGGGCTGTGGTCGGGGTGGACAACTTGGAATAACTTCAATGACACTCTATTCAATCCCAGCAATCAGTTTTTCACAACACGTTCCGACTACAGCCAGAGCGTCGGCCTGGCCTCCGCCTTACCAAACGAGTATCTCGGGTTCCAGCTTGCAAGTGCTCCAGCCAGCGCTCTTGGGTTTGACTATAATGCTCCAACGGTTCTAACGGATATAAAGGCAGGCGTGGACATCTTCCGGTATACGAATCAGGCAGCAGGCGTGCAGGCGGATGTTGTTGCCCACAGCATGGGCGGCGTAATCGCTCGGACTGCTGTACACCTTCCGAGCTTTGCGGACAGCCAGACATTTGATGTAGGACCCGTTCACAAATTGGTTACCATCGGAACGCCACACTTGGGCAGCCCGCTCGCTACGGCGCTGCTCCAGCTTGCTAGTAGCTGCTTCCGCCAAATTCTCGGGTTTGCGGGGAATCTCGTTTTGACATCGGGGGCCTTCGCCGATAGTTCCGCCCCTGTTGATGGAGCCGTGTTTGACCTCCAGGGGACAGCCGCCGGACAGCCACTTAGCCAGCCTCTCATCGCGATTACCCAAGGCATGTTTCCCGGTATCCCTGCCGCCGTCTTGGCCGGCCAAGCAATGCCCAACAATCTCAGCAGCCTTTCCGGTCCGACGGCCGCCGGTATTCGGGTTTACTGCAATTCCAATCCGATGGTACCCCCAGATCCGTTGGCGGCCTCGCTGACGCCAACGGGGTGGGGAGCAAATTTCGCCGGGCTTCCGATCGATGGCGTAGTTGCGGTGAGGAGCCAGTTGAACAATGCCAGCGACGACGGAAACGGGAATTCCGGGTTTGTGAGCTACGGGATCTTGCACTCCAGTGCGCTCAATTTACTGGGATTTTCAGGCACCGACGAGCTTGACGACCCGTACCTCGCTACCAAGGTCATTTATCTTTTGAATTATTCGCTCGCGACCGGTGGAACCTCTTCTTACTCTAAGCCACTTCAGTGACACTATGATCAAAATTCTCTCATGGCTTGCGCTACCTCTGATCGCTTGTGCGGCTCGCGAGCCCGAATTACGGATTGGCTCTCCCGCCAAGGGAACATCGGTTACCGCCGGCCAAGATCTTACTGTCGACATTTGGACTACTAGGGACGGCGTGGCCGCGATAATGGTCGTGTTGGGAGGGAGGCTGATTGAGACGAAATATGTTTCCGGGCCGTCCCCCTACCGCTTTTCGGTGCGTATCCCTCCAGCGGCGACAGTGGGCTTGAGCCAACTCAGCTTCATGGGGACGGGAGCAGGGCCACTGCCCCTGCTATCCGACCCAGTCGTCGTCGACGTCGAGCGCGCGGAAGCTCCCCAGAGCATTCGGATCCGTCCTTCTTTGCTGGATCTGCACTGGATAGGCGATCGCGCACAGATTCACGTGATGGGATCCTACGCCGGAGAAGGCGAGGTCGATATAAGCAAATCGACTCGTCTCACCTACGAATCCGAAAATCCCGGGATCGCTTCGGTAAACGGCGAGGGCACCGTGACAGGAGTCTCCGGGGGGTCCACGCGCATTCGTGTGAACCGGCAGTTTTCCGTAGATGTGAGAGTGGCGGGCATGGTCGTTCCACTACACCAGCACTGAGGAAAAGAGGGGAAGTTTGCTACTACATAGGTTCGTCCCGCGTCTGGTTGCGAGCGGAATTCTGTTGGCATCTTTACCACACTACCTGAATGCACAGGCTGCGCTTCAGATCACGAGTCCATCAACTGGAACGGTCGTCAACCCCGGCCAGGAGGTCCAAGTGATCGTTTCGGCCTCGCAGCCGTTCGCTTCCGTGCTGCTCGTTGGGCAATCTCCGCTCGGTCTCAGCCAGCCTCTGGCCGGGCCGCCATATAGCTCTTCCGTCACGGTCCCGTCACAGACCGATCCCGGCCTCCACACCCTTACGGCGTTGGGGTCGGCGAGTTCAGGCAGTTTGGTCCCGTCGGCGCCAGTCGTCCTCGACGTTGAAAGACCGGACCCCCCAGTTTCGGTAAACCTGCCAATTCCGGCTGTCGAACTGCAAGTGGGCGGTGGATTTGGAATTCAGGTCGTCGGAACATACGCCGATGGGTCGACCGCTTATCTAAGTAAGTCCACCCTGACGACCTACTCATCTCAGTGACACTATGATCAAAATCCTCCCATTTCTTGCGCTGCCTCTACTCGCGTTTGCAGCCGGTCGCGAGCCCGAATTGCGGATTATCTCTCCCCCTAAGGGAGCGTCGGTGACCGCCGGCCAAGATCTTACTATCGACATTTGGACCGCCAAGGACGGTATCGCCATGATATTGGTCATGTTAGGAGGGATGCCGATAGAAGCCAAACATGTTTCCGGGCCGCCCCCCTTTCGCTTTTCAGTACGCGTCCCTCCAGCAGCGCGACTGGGCTTGAGCGAGCTAGCCGTCATGGCAAGGGTAGCGGGACCACTGTCTCTGCTATCCTACCCGGTCGTCGTCGATGTTGAGCGCGCCGATCCTCCCCAGACTATTCGGGTCTCCCCGGCATCGCTAGCTTTGCACTATATCGGCGACCGCAACCAGATTCAAGTGATGGGATCCTACGCCGGAGAAGGCGAAGTCGATATAAGCAAATCGACTCGTCTCACCTACGAATCTGAAAACCCCGGGATAGCTTCGGTGAGCAGCGAGGGCACCGTGACAGGAGTCTCGTCGGGGTCCACGCGCATCCGCGTGAACCGGCAGTTTTCAGTAGATGTGAGAGTGGCGGGCATTGTCGTCCCACTACACCAGCACTGAGGAAAAGAGGGGAAGTTTGCTACTAACATAGGTTCGTCCCGCGTCTGGTTGCGAGCGGAATTCTGTTGGCATCTTTGGCCGCGCCGCTGATAAAACCGGTTCGGCTCAGTAAGCTTCCTTACATTTCGCGGGAGTATCGACCCAATGACACGAGTTGGCTTGGCGTTTATCCTATATATGTGCGTCGCGAATCTGCAGGCCCAGCAGGATCCTTGCTATATCTATGCATATGCGGCAGCACTCGGGTGTTCAGACGGATTCTGCCGCGCCTACATATATTCCGAGTTGGCGCGCTGCGAAGCCGGGGAAATGACGCTGCCGCCCGCACCCCCGGCGCCTCCGTCGCCGCCCACGCCATGCGGTCAGCAGCGGCAAGCGAGACCGGGCCACCCCCTTGACGCCGATCCCCGCACCCAGTCTTCGTCCTCCGTGAGTCCTTGCATAACGTTCTTGGACCCCGTGCCCGATCTGGTGAATAGCGGCGGAACGGACCTTGTGACGGCCACGGCGACACTGGCGCAAAAGGGGACACTCATAACGGGAATCGCCACCGAAGGCGCGGCTCGCGCCCTTGTTCGTCTCTACGCAAATGCCGCGGGTGATCGCCTGATCCTGACCCTCTTGAGCGGCGACACCCTTCCAGTTTTGAATGGCCTCCAGCAGCCCCTGGGAACCCTCAAAACGATCCGTCCCGCCGACCGCAACCAGTCGGGTACGACAGTGACGGTCACAGCGGTCGACACCCAAGTCGCGGGCATCATGGCCTTTGTAACTTACATCCCGCCCGAAGATTTCTCGCGGGGAGGATTTGATGACACTAGTCCCTCACGGACCGTGAAGATCCAGGTCCGTTCATCCTCAACCACGAACTCGTATACCGCCCCGCTAACCCTGTGGAGACCACCAGTCGTTCTGCTCCACGGTCTGTGGGGCGGCCCTGACGACTTTCAGTACTTTGCCTTTGATCCAACTGCCACCTCCCCGGGCAGCGGTGTGTCGATCGGGCAGTTCTGGACGCAGGCCAAAGGGTATAACGATAGCATAGTCGTCGCGAACGCCTTGCCAATTTACGATCTTGGTATTCTGGCCACCAACGCCAAGCTGAACGACATGGGTTTCACCACAACGGCCCCCTTCGTGCTTGAAAAGATCAGAGAGACCGTCAACACGTTCCGAGCGCAGCGTCAAGCCGCCGGAACCCAAGCCGACATCGTTGGCCACAGCATGGGCGGGTTGGTGGCTCGAGCGGCTGTCAATCTCCCCGGCTACCCAGATGCTTACACCTTCAGCAAGGGCGCCATCCACAAGATTGTCACCGTTGGCACGCCGCATCTCGGAAGTCCCCTTGCTTACCAGCTTCTGCTGCCATCGAACCAGTGCACTAGGAGCGTCATCGGCGCGGCTGGGAGATTGGCGTTCCAAACGGCCCAATACCAAGGGCAGACTGCCAGTGGCGCAGTGGGCAATCTGGTGGTTTCCAGCCAGGCATTGACAGATCTAGCCAGTGGGGGCAGCGGACTCACGATCCGGGCGGCTTTCCTGGCCGGCGCCACTTCAATATCCAATCTCTACACGCTTGATTCTGCATCGGTCCCGCGCCTCCTCAGGGCCGGGATTGGCTGTCCTAACGACCCTCTCCCACAGAGCTTCACGTCCGCGCGGTGGAACTCCGATTTGTTCGGGACTGCCGCGATTCCCGTTGGCGTGGCCAATGACGGCGTCGTATCGGTCACTAGTCAGTTCAATGGCCTCAGCAGCGGGTACATTGGGCCGGGCTTGATCCACTCACGCGGATTGGAGACTCTGGGATTCAGCGCTCCGTCGGAGCTTGACGATCCAGGCATTAGCGGCCAAGTGAGACTTCTTCTGAACGCCCCCCGATCCGGAACGAATTCAGTGTTTTTCGATGTGAGGTGAGACGATCATGCGCTTAGCGAAGGTGATTATTCCGCGGCTGGCGTGGATCGCGATTTCGTCCGCTTGTCTGCTGGCAGATCCAGCTCTGCGCATAGTCTCGCCACCGGACGGCGCCGTTTTCGAGCCGGGTCAGACGATGCACGTACAAGTTTCGGCTACGGGCGGTACTTTCCTCGGAGTTGCTTTGTTGGGTCAGGATGCCATTCCGTGGCCGCAGACGATCCTAACATCCCCGCCCTACGATTTCTGGGTGGCTCTGCCTTCCAAGATTAAGCCCGGCATTTACTCGATGTCGGCTCTGAGCGGCACCAGCGAGCACGGCAGGCTTAGATCAAAAATCATATCCTTTGACGTTGAACGGTCCGATTCGCCGGAGTCGGTCTCCCTAGACGTGTCCAATACGCTAAGGCTAGACGTTGGGGGCCAGACTAGCGTCCGAGTCTTCGGTTTGTTTCGGGACGGCACCCACCTGGAGGTGACTCGTTCCACGAAGACGAAGTATCACGCCTCGCCGCTGGGCATCATCGCGGTTAACCGCGAGGGATTCATAACAGCTATTTCGCCTGGCCAGGCCGAGCTCAGCGTTAATGGTCAGGTGTTCGTAAAGGTCAAAGTCCGCGCCAAGTAGGGGAACCGAGCGGAAAAGAGGAGGACATCGTGTCGAGTAACGTCATTTGCATCGTGGCGCTGACCGCCGTGCTCGGCGCCCAGGCGGGAGCGCAGAATATTCAAATAACTTCTCCGGCGTCCGGAACAGTCGTTCACCCCGGTCAGACCTTTTCCGTCGTCGTTACCACCGACCCGAACGCTTTTGCAGCTGCGGCCGTTCTCATCAACGCGGACTTCAACACCAACGAGGGGATCTTGACAGCCCCACCGTACCAGTTCACGTTCAGCATCCCCGCAAACTCGTCCGTGGGGACGTACGCTATCGTCGCCATCGGTGGCACCTCTTCCGGCGCCCAAGTAACTGAGCTACACTATAAGCACTGCCCACTTCCGCCGGTTGTGTGCCTGAAGCAGTAGCGAAGCATGTTCGATAACTTATCCGACAAGTTGCAGCGGGTTTTCAAAAACCTGCGCGGCGAAGGAAAACTGACGCCGGAAAATATGGAGAGCGCGTTGCGCGAGATCCGCGTGGCGCTGCTCGAGGCCGACGTCCATTTCAAGGTTGTCAAACAGTTCATTGAAGGCATCAAGGTCAAGGCCATGGGAGAAGAGGTGCTTAGCGCACTCTCACCCACGCAGCAGGTCATCAAGATCGTCCGCGATGAACTGGTCAAGCTGCTCGGCAGCCACCAATCGAAACTGCGCTTCGCCAATGAGCCGCCGACCTCGATCATGATCGTGGGACTGCAGGGCTCCGGCAAAACGACCTCCACGGGAAAACTGGCGCGCCTGCTCAGCAAGGAAGGCCATAGCCCGCTGATGGTTTCCGTCGACGTCTACCGCCCGGCTGCGCGCCATCAGTTGGCGGTGATCGCGCGCGACCTCAAGCTGCCGATTTATGAAGGCACCGAAACCGTGCCTGCCGATCTCGCTCGCTCCGCCCGCAAAGAGGCTGTGCAGGGTGGGCGCGATGTGGTGCTGGTCGATACCGCCGGCCGGCTGCATATCGACGATCAGCTCATGACCGAGTTGCAGCAGTTGAAAGAGCTGCTGGACCCAACCGAAATCCTGTTCGTGGCCGACGCCATGACTGGCCAGGACGCGGTGAAATCGGCCGACGAGTTTCATAAGCGGTTGGGCATCACCGGCGTTATTCTGACCAAGATGGATGGCGATGCGCGCGGGGGCGCGGCGCTCTCCATCCGCAGCATTACCAATCAGCCGCTGAAATTTGTCGGCGTGGGCGAAAAATTCGACGCGCTCGAAGCCTTTCATCCCGACCGCGTGGCGCAGCGCATTCTCGGCATGGGCGATGTGCTGTCGCTGATTGAAAAGGTCGAGCAGAATATCGATCAGAGGCAAGCCGAAGAGATGCAGCGCAAGCTGCTGGACGACGAGTTCACGCTCGAAGACTTCCGCGATCAGATCAAACAAATCCGGAAACTGGGCCCGCTGCAAAACATTCTGGAGATGATGCCCATCGGGCCAATGAAGGACATGAAGGACATGAAAGTGGATGAGGGTGAGATTACGCGCGTGGTGGCGATCATCGATTCGATGACCGCCAAGGAACGCGCCAATCACATGCTCATCAACGGCGCACGCCGCCGGCGCATCGCCAAAGGCAGCGGGACGTCGGTGCAGGAAGTGAATGCGTTGCTGAAGCAATATGCGCAGGCGCGCAAAATGATGAAGAGCCTCACCGGAGGCGGGCTCATGCAGATGAGCAAACGGCTTGGCAAAATGAAGCTGCCCGCTGGTCTGCAGTTGCCGTTTGGCAAGTGAGCCAACGCCGATCGGATACACTAAGAACTTTGGAGTATAAATGTTGATGATTCGTTTGGCGCGTTTCGGCGCCAAGAAAAAGCCGTCGTATCGCGTCGTGGTTATGGAAAAGGAGCGGGCTCGCAACAGCCGCTGCCTGGAAGTGGTGGGTATGTACAACCCGGTTTCCCAGCCTCAGGTGGTGAAACTGGAGCACGAGCGCATCGAGCACTGGCTGAAGAACGGCGCTCAGCCTTCCGACACGGTGAAGAGTCTGCTGAAGAAGAACCCAGCCCCGGCGCCATCGTTGATAAATGGCCCGGAGCTTACAACTGCCTAACGAAGAGAAGCGAAGCGTGAAGCAACTGGTGGAAGATATCGCGAAAGCGCTAGTGGACGCGCCGGATGAGGTGGTGGTGCGCGAGTTGGAGGGCGAGCAGACTACCGTTCTGGAACTGCGCGTGGCCGCGGGGGACCTCGGCAAGGTGATCGGCAAACAAGGCCGCACCGCGCGTTCCATCCGGACGCTGCTGGGCGCAGCCGGGATGAAATTGAACCGGCGCTTCACGCTGGAAATTCTGGAATAAAGTCTCTGGATCGCATCGCCATCGCACAACTGGTGCGCACTCGCGGGATCAAAGGGGAACTGGTCGCGGTATCGCTGAGCCCCGACCCCGGCCGGGTGCGAGCAGTGTTCGTAGGCGATACCGCTCATCAGGTTGAGAATTTCTGGCTGCACGACGGTCAGCCCATCTTCAAGTTTCGCGGCGTGGACTCCATGTCGGATGCGGAAAACCTGGTCGGCCAGTTCGTTTTCATTCTCAGAGAGCAGCGGCTTTCGTTGCCCGAGGGCGAGTATTATCAATCGGATTTGATCGGCGCAGCGGTGGTGGATGAGACCGGGCGGATGCTGGGAACTGTCGTGGATTGGCAGGAATACGGCGGCCCGCCTTTACTTGAGGTGAAGCGCCCGGACGGCGAAGAGCTGCTGATTCCTTTCACCCACGACATTTGCAAACTCGTGGATGTCGCCGGGAAAAAAGTCACTGTCAACTTACCAGACGGACTCGAAGACCTGAATAACGGGTAAGGCAGCGACGAAACTTACAGTACTATTCACCTCGACCGACAAAGCGCTAGACACTGGATTTAGGCGCATACTTTAATCAGCCATGTCGGCATTCAAAGCCTCGTTTTTTCTGCTGGCCACAGCCGTCGCCCTGCCAGCGGCCAGCATTTTTACCAGCGCCAATTGCCCCGTATACGTCGGTCCTTCCATGGATCAAATCACAACTACCGGCGGCGGCGCCGGTGCGGGAATGGCATCCTGCACTTCCAGTGTGTCCGACCAGGGAACCTTCCTCGGCTTCGCTTCGGCCAATGCCTACTCCAGCGCCGCCAGCGTCTCTGTCGATTACTCGATCACCCGCTCTTTCTTTCCGGACTTTTCCGCCCAGGCCACCTCGCAGGACCTCTACACCGTCACGTTCTCCGGCGGCTCCGGGAACGGATACTTCACGCCTTGCCTGAGTGTCAATGGCGCCGCTGGGCTTGCGCTCGCAACGGCGACCGTGACGAACGGACAGTCTGGACCGTCGACATTCACGGTGAGTTCAAGTAGCAACTCGACGGCCACCAGCTGTAGCAACACGTCACCGAATGAGCAATTTGTATTTTTATTCGGTGTGCCAGTGACATTTCAGATCTTACTTTCGGCTACCGAAAACTCTAACTCTGTTTTTTCGACCAACGCTCAGTCGGAAGCGGATTTTCTTCTCACTTTTAATGTCAGCAATCCCTCCGCAACCTGGCTGCTGGCAGAAGTACCCGAACCCGCTATCTCCGGCTTCCTCGGCGCAACCCTTCTTTGCATGGCAGTTGCGCTGCGGCGCAAGCGACACTGAGCGTTATTGCCCATCAGCGCTTCCGGCCGATGCTGTAATACTCAACAAGGAATGCGCTTCGACATCCTCACCATCTTCCCGGACTTCTTCCAAGGTCCCTTCGCTCATGGCATCGTCGCCAAAGCCATCGAGGCCGGCCTGATCGAATTCCAAATCCACGACCTCCGCCAGTGGACCACGGATCGACATCGCACCGTCGACGACCGCCCTTTTGGAGGCGGCGAAGGCATGCTTCTCAAGCCGCAGCCGATCTTCGAGGCGGTCGAGGCAATCCAGCCAACCCGAACCATCCTGCTTTCCGCGCAAGGCAAGCGATTTGACCAGGCCGCCGCCCGCCGGCTAGCAGAGTATCCCGAAGTCCTGCTGATCTGTGGCCGATATGAAGGTGTGGACGAGCGGGTGGCCGAACATCTGGCGGACGAAGAGTTGTCCGTGGGCGACTTCGTGTTGAGCGGAGGCGAGTTAGCCGCGGCAATGATGGTAGACTGTATAGCAAGGCTGGTGCCAGGAGTGTTGGGTAACCTGGATTCCACCATCCACGAATCCTTCAGCGAACCCGGGCTGCTCGATTGCCCGCAATACACGCGGCCGGCAGATTTCCGCGGCTGGAAGGTTCCGGACGTGCTAATCGGCGGTAATCACGAAGAGATCCGGCTCTGGCGGGAACTGGCCGCGCGTGAAAAGACTGCGCGCAACCGGCCGGATTTATTACAATAGTAACTTCAGTACTTCAAGGATCTGAAACAATGCAAAACGCCCTGATGACCAAGGTAATCAACAAGAACAAGCGCGAGGTGCCGGAGTTTCGTCCGGGCGACACGATCCGCGTCCACGTAAGAATCAAGGAAGGCGATAAAGAGCGCCTTCAGGCATTTGAAGGAACCGTAATCGCGCGCAACAACACCGGCCTGGGCGAGACGATCACCGTCCGCAAGGTCAGCTTTGGCCAGGGCGTCGAGCGCATTTTCCCCGTGCACGCCCCGGTTGTGGACCATATCGACGTAGTTCGAACTGGCCGCGTGCGCCGCGCCAAACTCTACTACTTGCGCGGCCTCAAGGGCAAAGCAGCCCGCCTGCGCGAGCGCGAGTAGCGCCTCCATGCCCGGCCCGGGCAGGTGCCAGGGAAAATTCGAACGCCAAGCCAGACTGCGCGGCCACCACAACGTTGCGGGTGTGGACGAAGTTGGCAGGGGAGCGCTATTTGGGCCGGTCTTCGCCGCCGCCGTCATTCTTCCCGAGGAACACCGTCTCCGCGGTCTACGCGACAGCAAGATGCTGCCGGCCGAACGCCGCGAGGTGCTGGCCGAACGCATCCGGGAACGCGCCATCGCCTGGACCATCGGCGCCGCCGACGCCTTTGAAATCGATCGCATCAACATTTACCAAGCCTCCCGGCTGGCCATGCGGCGGGCGGTGGAAAAGCTGCAACCAGCGGCTGGCTTTTTGCTGGTGGACGCCGTCGAGATCGACCTGCCCATCCCCCAGCAGGCCCTGATTCACGGCGACGCGCTATCGCAATGCATTGCTGCCGCGTCTATTCTGGCAAAGGTTGAACGCGACGCCTGCATGTGCGCCTGGGATAAAGTGTTTCCCCAATATGGGCTAAAGAATCATAAAGGCTATTCGACCGATGAGCATTGGAAAGCCTTGCAACAATTTGGACCTACCACCTTGCATCGCTTCAGCTTCTGGCCGGTCCGGGAGAACTGTCCGCACACGCTGTGGACCGGCTACCCGGAGCAGACCGAGCTATTTACGGCGGCGGCATGCCAGTAGATTCCATCCCGGCCCTGAGCTGGCATCAGAAGCTATGGCGGGTGATCTTCATCGTTTTTTGCTTTGAACTGGGCGTGTTTCTGCTGGTATTCCCGTGGCTGGACTCCTGGGAAAACAACTCGATCGCCGGCTTGGCGCCGTGGCTTCAGGAAATGTGGTGGAGCACTTATTTCCGGGGCGCTTTGAGCGGGCTCGGCGTCGTTAACCTATTGATCAGCTTCGGGGAAGTCTTCCGCTTCCGCCGTCCTCCGGTGGAACGGATTCGGGCTGCTGATAGAATAGAGGAGTCATCGTTATGAACCCGCCTGCCGCGCCGGCAAATACCGCCGTAGCTGAACCACAATCGGCGCCAGCCGTTATCGAGCAGCCGAAACACGATCCGCCTCGCGGCTCTATTGCCGAATGGGCCGTTACCATCCTGCTGCTGCTATTCGGCACTACTACCCTGGTGCAAGCGTTTGTGATCCCTACCGGCTCAATGGAAGACACGCTGCTGATCGGCGATCACCTGCTGGTGGACAAACTGGCCTATGCTCCAGCCGGCGCGGTGAGCAAGTATTTTCTGCCCTACCAGGAGCCGAAACATGGCGACATCATCGTGTTCCGGTATCCCATCGACATTTCGCAAACCTTCGTTAAGCGCGTGATCGGCGTTCCAGGCGATCGCATTAAGATTGTCAATCAGGTGCTCTATCGCAACGGCGCGGCGCTCGATGAGCCTTACGTTTACCACAAGAACCCCAATCCCTATTCCTATGGCGACAATTTTCCCGCCAGCGAGCACAACTTCAATCTCTATCCGCCGGCCGAGCAGATGTTACGGGATGACGTGGTCAACGGCGAGGTGGTGGTGCCCGCCGATCACTTTTTCGCCATGGGCGATAACCGCGATAACTCGCTCGACAGCCGCTATTGGGGCTTTGTGCCGCGCGGTAATATCATTGGCAAGCCGCTGATCATATATTGGTCGTATAACGCCTCGACGGAGAGCCTGGCGAACTCCTCTATGACGTCCCTGGCGAGGCATTTTGCAGACTTGGGAATGCATTTTTTCTCGAAGACGCGCTGGAACCGGACGTTCCGCTTGATCCATGGCTACCACAACAACTAAGCCCAGTAAGACCAAGCCTGTTGCCACGCCACCTGCGCCGGCGCCGCCCAAAGCCGCGCCCATCCGCAACTCCGTGGCGGAGTGGGCGGTGACCGTGCTGGTTCTGCTGTTCGGTATTACGTTTGTGGCCCAGCCGTTCGTGATTCCGACCTCTTCGATGCACAACACGCTGCTCACGGGCGATCACCTGATCGTGGACAAGCTCGCTTATTCTCCCCACGACCCGATTGCAAAATTGTTTTTGCCGTATACGCCTCCGCAACGCGGCGACATCATCGTTTTCAAACATCCGACACTGCTCAAGGAAGATTACGTCAAGCGGGTGATCGGCGTGCCCGGCGATCGCATCAAAGAAATCGACCGCGTGATCTACGTCGATGGCAAGCCGTTGGTTGAGCCCTACGTGATCCACTCGATCAACAACTACGATCCTTGGCGCGACAATTTCCCCTCCGCCGAGCCGGAGTTTGCCGGTGACCCGCAGATGAATGCGCGCATGCTCGAAATGGTGCATGAGAATGTTCACGACGGCGAGTTGATTGTGCCCGAAGGCAGCTATTTCGCCATGGGCGACAATCGCGACAATTCACTCGATAGCCGCTATTGGGGCCTGGTGCCGCGCGACAACATCGAAGGCAAGCCGTTTCTGATCTTCTGGTCCTATGACGCGCCCACGGAAGATTTGAAGGACTACAATCTCCATCACTTCGTCGATCTCGGAATGCACTTTTTCACCAGGACGCGTTGGGAGCGCACGCTCAAGCTAGTGCACGGCTACCCGATCCGCTAAATGGCCAAGTCGAATTATTACGGCCTGATTCTGGCCGGCGGCAGAGGCACGCGCTTTTGGCCGCGCAGCCGGCGCAAATCGGCCAAACAGGTTCTCCGATTTTTAGGTGCTCGCTCCTTAATCCAGCAGACGGTGGACCGTCTGCGCCCGGTTCTGCCTCCGGAGCGCATCTGGATTCTCACCAACGATCACCTGCGCGCGGAAATCGTGCGTCAGTTGCCGGAAGTACCCAAGACGCAGATCCTGGCCGAACCGGCGCAGCGCAACACCGCGCCGGCCATCGGCCTGGCCGCGCAGATACTGCACGGTATCGATCCCGCCTCAGTCATGGGAGTCTTTCCGGCCGATCACATGATCTCGAAACCGGCGCGTTACCTGCGCCTGGTGCGGCCGGCGTTTCAATCGGCGGCCGCCGGGAAAATGGTGGTGCTGGGCATTCAGCCCCGCTGGCCCGAGACGGGTTACGGATACATTGAGTTTCCCGAGGGGATCGCTGCCGGCACGCGGGAACTTGCTGCGGTTCTCCGGTTTCAGGAAAAACCCGATCCCGAGACCGCGACCCGTTACGTCAATGCCGGTAACTTCTATTGGAATGCGGGTATGTTTTTCTGGAAGACGGAAGTGCTGCTCACAGCGCTGCGCGAATTTCTTCCCAAAACCGCCACGCTGCTGGCTTCCCTGCCCCGGTTCGGCCAGCGCGGCTTTAATACGAAACTAGCCGAGATTTTCCCGCTATGCGAGAACATCTCGATCGACTACGCAGTGCTCGAGAAAGCCAAGGGAGTAACCGGCTACGCCGCCGACGATTTCGGCTGGAACGACGTCGGTAGTTGGAACGCCGTCTACGAGCTGCTGCCGCGCGACGCCAATGCCAATGTAGTCCGCGGAGACCTGCTGGCGCACCTCAGCACCGGCAACTATGTCGACGCCCCCGGAAAACTGGTGGCGCTACTGGGAGTGAAAGACCTGGTGGTGGTGGACACGCCGGACGCGCTTCTGGTTGCCGACCGGAACCGGGCGCAGGAAGTGGGCGAATTGGTAAAGCAGCTCGAAGCCAAAAAGCTCGAAGAATTGCTGTAAGCCAAGCGCCGAAGAACTTCAGCGCCGGCGAAGCTGTGCGTTCCGGGCCTAGTACTGTCATACTAGCCGCTCACAACTATTTCCTCAAAGCCTATATTCATGAATGTCTTGAGGAAATATCTCCGCGCCTACTAATCTTTTTGGCTAATTCAAACAGACGATTGTACGCAACTCCTGGTGATGATAGTTTCGCAATCAGAGGCTTCCTATCATGCAAATGCGTTTCCTGCTAGCTTTCGCAGCTTTAACTTTTTCGTCGGTCGCTTTCGCGTCTGAAGACGATGCCAATCTCCCATCCGACATTTTCCAGATTCACTACGCCAGCAACCTGAACATCGGCGATTCGTACGTTAACATCACCAATTCAGGCGCGACAACCAATCAGATCCAGCCTACGGGCAACGACCCAGTCGTTGGCACATCGCAGAACTTGTGCGCCAACGTTTACACTTTTGACCCGGCCGAAGAGTTGATCGCCTGCTGCACCTGCTCAGTGACGCCAAACGGACTGCAATCCCTGTCCGTTGTGAAGTCGCTCATCAGCAACCCGCTCACTCCAGCCATCCCCTCCGCCGTTGTGATCAAAATCGTCGCGACCACAGGGACCTGCAATGCTTCGGCAGTTACTCCAAATGCCCTGGCTCGCGGGTTGCTTGCCTGGGGCACCACGCTTCACCAGAACACGTCGACCGCCACTCCCAGCTACGCGGTGACCGAGACTCCCTTCTCTCAAGCTGCCTTGACCTTCGCGGAATTGACGCACATTACTTCGACCTGCGGTTTCATTCAGGCCGACGGAAGCGGCTTCGGAATCTGCGGCGGCTGCCCTGCCAACGGCCTCGGCGCAGGCACGTCGATCCAGTAAGTTGTACGTCGGTACGGAAGCCTCTCGCTCCGGCGGTCCTGCATTTGGGAAGGGACCGCCGGTTTTCCAACAGAGATATAATCCAGCCTGTTTCCCGGCATCCACGACGTAGGAGCGGGTGGAACGAGTCAGAGCCCTGCCTAGTTCTCCCTGACAGCCAGCATGCCTTGAAGCGCGGCGCTCCTGCTTCCTCTCAGTCCAAAATTCAGCGCCCCCTCGCGCAAGAAGAAGCAGCGCCACCAGCTATCCCGCCAACGCTGAACTCTTGGGAAACTCAACTTGTTAGTTGCTGGCCGCTCCCTGCCGCAAGCGTGAAGCGCAAGGAAACTGCAACTCGATTCATCAGTCGAACCGCTCCAGATCTTGTGTCTAGTACGCCGATACCGCTGCTACAAAACTATCTCCCCAACTCCTATAAACATGAACGTCTTGCGGCGACTGATCGGCGTCTACTAGCTTTTTGACTAATTCAAATGGATAATTGTGCGAATTCCTTAGAGGATGATAGTGTTACAAGCGAAGGTTTCCTATCATGCAAATGCGCTTTTCACTTACTCTTGCAGCTCTAGCCTTTTCGACGGTCGCTTTTGCGTCAGTCAACGACGTCAACTTGCCAACGGACATTTTCCAGATCCGATATGCCGCCAACCTGAACATCGGCGATTCGTTTGTCAACATAACCAACTCAGGCGCCACGACGAACGTGACCGATACAGTTAACCAAGTCGTTGGCACATCGCAGAACTTATGCGCCAACCTGTACACCTTTGACCCGGCCGAAGAACTGATCTCCTGCTGCACCTGCTCCGTGACGCCGAACGGCCTGCAATCCCTGTCCGTTGTGAAGTCGCTGATCGGCAACCCGCTCACTCCGGCCATTCCCTCTTCCGTTGTGATAAAAATCGTGGCGAGCACCGGGACTTGCAATGCCTCGGCGGTTACCATCGATGCCCTGGCTCACGGGCTGCTTGCCTGGGGCACCACGCTTCACCAGAACACGTCGACCGCCGCGCCTAGCTACTCGGTGACCGAGACTCCCTTCTCTCCAGCTAACTTGACCATCGCGGAATTGACGCATATTACTTCGACCTGCGGTTTCATTCAGGCCGACGGAAGCGGCTTCGGAATCTGCGGGGGCTGCCCGGCCAATGGCCTGGGCGCGGGCACGTCGCTGCAATAAGTTGTACTCTGCTACGGAAACCTCTCGCTCCGGCGGTCCTGCACTCGGGATGGACCGCCCGGTTCTAAGCGCAACGAGTCTCATTCGGAACGCCAAGCCTCCCCTACTTCTCCCCCACCGCCAGTATTGTCTCGAAGTGCGGCGCTTCTGTCTCCTGATGCACCGACGTTATGGCAATTTTCCGGAACCCGCCCTGGCGCAAGAAGCCCTGTAACTCCACTTCGGTAAAACCGAGCCACAGGTCCGCGTACAATTCCCGCGCTTCCTCGAAATTGTGCCGCCGCACATCGAGAATCGCCACGCGCGCGCCGGGCTTCAGAATGCGCCACGCTTCCCCGATGGCGTTCCGCGGATGCTGTGCGTGATGCAAGGACTGACTGAACAGCGCCAAATCCACCGTCGCATCCTCAATCGGCAACGATTCCAGATCGCCCTGCCGGTATTCCAGGTTCTCGATTCCGTTCTTCCGCGCCAGCTCCGCCCCGTACGCAACCACCTTCTCTGAATCGTCCACGGCGATCACTTGCCGCGCGCGCTGAGCCAGCAACTGCGACAGCGTGCCCTCCCCTGCTCCGAGGTCGGCGATCGCCATCGGCGGCATCAACTGCAACAACATCTCCGCCACGCCCTTCCAACTGTGTCCCGGAACATAGTGCCGGCCGAATTTTCCCGCCAGTTCATCAAAGTACTCCCGGCGTTTGTCCTTGCGCCGGTTCATCGCCAGCTCGAGCGCCGCCCGATCCTCGGCGGCTTCGGCGATCTCCGCCGAGCCCGCCTCGAGCAACTCACGCAAAGCCGGCAGCGGCCGATAACGATAAAAGTTATTCTTGCCGGTGCGCCGGTCTT
>DATFZA010000338.1:0-12773 GCA_035314765.1 Bryobacteraceae bacterium | reverse complement strand
TGGCCGGGGAAGTTCGCGCCGGTGCATTGGGTCTATGGCGATTTCGTGAAGAAGGTGTCGCAGGTGGAGCGCGTTCGCGTGCTGGTCGAGAGCGAAGCCGCCGAGCGGCAGGCGCGCGGTGTGTTCCGGAAAAGCGGCGCGGACTTAGAGGCCGTTGAATTTTTCCAACAACCGACCAATCGCAGTTGGTGCCGCGATTTCTGCCCGATCTTTGTCAAGAATGAGGAAGGGGAAGTCGCGATCACCAACTGGCTTTTCAATGGCTGGGCGAAATATCAGAATTGGCAGGAAGACAATGCCGTCCCGGCGGCTCTGGCGCCGCGGTTGGGATTGCGTCAGTTTGAGCCAGGGATTGTATTGGAAGGCGGCAGCATCGACGTCAACGGGGCCGGCAAGATGCTGACCACGGAAGAATGCCTGCTCAGCCAGGATGTGCAGGTCCGCAATCCGGGGATCAGCAAGGCCGATCTGGAGTCGTACTTCGCGAGGTATCTCGGCGTCAACGAGACCATCTGGCTGAACAAAGGCATTGAAGGCGACGACACGCATGGCCACGTGGACGACCTGGCCCGCTTCGTTGACGAAAACACTGTGGTGCTGGTGGAGCAGGAGGATCGCGAGAATCTGGAGCGCTTGCAACGTACTGGTTTACGCGTGGTCCTGCTGCCGATGCCCGAACCAATCTACTTTGCTGGCCAACGGCTGCCGGCCAGCTACGCCAATTTCTATATCGCGAACAAACTGGTGTTGGTTCCGACATTTAACGACCCGAGTGACCGGGTGGCGCTGGCGACGATCGCGGGATTGTTTCCGGATCGCCAAGTGGTGGGCATTCATAGTCTCGATCTGGTGCTCGGACTCGGTACGCTGCACTGTATGACTATGCAGCAGCCGGCTTAGGCTCGCCGGTTGGATCCCGCCAATCTCGCACTAAGCCGCTCCAATCACTGGTAAGGCGGGGCCCTGATTTGTACTACAATTGGGGCGGCAACGAGCACCTAAGGACTCGCACGGGACTGTCCGGAGGACAAAGTGAGCGACGCCAATCCCGACCTTTCGCGTCTGGCCGAGTTGGCTCGCGGGCTAGGTCATCACCAACATCTTTGCCTGATCTACGAGACCAAAGAACAGCAATTTGCGGCGGCCGTGCCATTTCTGACAACCGGCCTTGAGCAGCGTGAAAGATGTCTCTACATCGCGGATGAGAACAGCGGCGCTGCCGTCCTGGACGCTCTGCGTAAAGGAGGGACTCCGGTCGATCGCTACCTTCGAAGTGGTGCGCTGATCGTGGCAGGCAAACGAGATACCTATGTTGAGCACGGACGCTTTGATCCGGATTTGTGGATCCGTTTCCTGTCTCAATCAACACAGGAGGCCTGTGGCAAGTTTTCTGGACTGAGAACGCTTCTTGGGGAAATGACTTGGGCAATTGGGGAAGAAATCGTACTCGATACTCTGATGGAGTACGAAGTCAAGCTCAACTACTTCGTCCGCGATCAAGATGTCAGAGTCCTCTGCCAATACAACCGCAACCGCTTTTCGCCGGAGTTCATACTGGGTGTGATTCGTTCTCACCCTGTTGTCGTTTATGGCGGCATTGTCTGTAAGAATCCATACTACGTCCCTCCGGAAGAATTTCTGAAGCCCGATCAAGCTTCGCGGGAGGTCGAGCGCCTCTTGAACAACATTCTTAGCGGGGAGCAATCGCTGGCTCAATTACACGCGCTGGCAGCCCGGCTGCAGACCGTGCGAGAAGATGAACGAGCGCGAACCGCCAGAGAAATTCACGATGAATTGGGACAGGCTTTAACGGCCATCAAACTCGAATTTACGGAATTACTTCCGGATCTGCCGCCGAACGAAGAGGCGGTAAGTCATCGAAGTCAGTCTATCTTGAAACTCGTGGATCAGGCGATTCAATCCGTCCGAAGAATCGGAACAGAGCTACGGCCGGGAATACTGGACGACATGGGACTGATGGCGGCGCTCGAGTGGGCCGCCGAAGACTTTCAAACTCGCACGGGAACCAAGTGCGAAATCAGCCTTCCGGATGCCCACATCCCGTTAGACCGAGAGCGTGCCACGGCGCTGTTTCGCATTTTCCAAGAGACGCTGACCAATGTCGTCCGGCACGCGGAGGCAACCCAGGTGCACGCACGACTGGCTGAAGTGAATGGCAATCTGCTTCTGGAGATTGGCGATAACGGCAAGGGCGCAAGCGAGGAGCAGCTTTCGGGCAAATCCTCGCTGGGGATTTTGGGAATGCGGGAGAGAGTTCTCTTACTCGGAGGTACGCTCACTATCAGTAGTAATCTAGGTATAGGGACGACCGTTAGCGTCCTAATTCCGGACTCTAGCATCATTGCGGACTTTCGCATCGTGTCCGAGTAACGTCGCCGAGTAAGGAAAAGTGATAAAGGTGCTGATTGCGGACGATCATCCGATCGTTCGCGGTGGACTGAAAGAACTCCTGGTTCGTCACCTGGAGACTGTGGAATGCGGCGAAGCCGGGAATGCCGAGCAGGCTCTCGCCGAGGTGCGTCACCAGCCATGGGACGTGCTAATTCTGGACATCACCATGCCGGGGAGAAGCGGCTTTGACATTCTTAGCGATGTAAGACAGGCGCAGCCGAAACTTCCGATTCTAGTCCTGAGCATGCACCCGGAAGAGCAATATGCCAAGCGGGCGCTACGAGCGGGAGCCCACGGCTACCTAAAGAAGGAATCGGCGCCAGAAGAGTTGATTCAAGCCGTGCGCAAGTTGCTCGCCGGTCACCGGTATGTCAGCCCGACTCTGGCGGAGCTATTCGCGCGGGATTTGCATGAAAGCTCGGATCATCCCGCCCACGATGCGCTGTCCGCTCGAGAATTTGAGATTCTGGTGATGATCGGCTCCGGAAAAACCGTGGGCCAGATTGCTGAAGAACTTCATTTGAGCGTAGCGACGGTTAGCACATATCGCGCGCGGGTCCTGGAAAAAATGAACATGGGAACGACCGTGGAACTGATGCGCTACGCGTTTCGCAATCATCTGGTGGATTGAAGCACGTGCCGCCGGCCTGCCGTCGCCGTTGGTAGTCGAAACAATTAGCTTGCACCCCTCTGCAAGGCTACACGAAAATTATACTCTTATCGACAGCGTTCAATGCCCGTATTAGCGAAGATGAGGATAGTTGATTCCCGCCAGCTTGAATATTCAATTGACAAAAGCAAAGGAAGCCGCTGAGGCTGCCAGCCACGCCAAAGCGGAGTTCCTGGATAGTTTCCGGAGAGAAGTCCACACGGCGATGCACAGCATTATCGGAATGACGGAAGCGGTCCTCGATACGGAACTGAATTCGGAGCAGCACAGTGACTTGAGCGACGTCAGGGATGCGGCGACTTCATTGCTCACCTTGATCGACGATGCTCTCGATTTCTTCAAGATCGCAGAGCGCTAGCAGCTAAAGCTTCTGGCGTTACGACCCCCGCGAAGAAACGCCGCCACGCGAGTTTGACCGGCGGAAGGTGTCAAAGTAACCTGCTTGAAAGGAGATCGGTGTTGACGACTGCGTGCGGTTGGAGCACTCCGCTAGCAGCCCGTGTCTAAAACCGCTCCCTCACGGTCGCGGCTCGGTAACATGCCCAATCTACTGAGCCGCGACCGTGAAGGAGCGTAGAGTTTGTACTTTAGACACGGGCTGCTAGCTCCTTAGCCCGCCTACGACGTAGGTTTCGGAACTCCTGCGTGAAGCCGAGGGCAAACTTCGTCCAAGCCGGAAAGCGCGCAGGCCCATTTCCCACGAGCAGCGCGATTCGTCGAAGTTGACTAGCGCTTCGGTTACGCAAGCGATTGATTCTGTAAATTTGCCGCCCGTGTGCGACTCTCGTTCTATCGTGAACGCGTGCCTCGCGTTCTTATTGTGAATACTCGCCCCGCGAGCACGCAGCGGCATTTTCCAATCCAGCTACAAGCAAATGAACTAAGGAGTTATCATTGTATGCCGATGAGGATGATGGTGAAAATTCTTTTCACAAGCCGCCCCTGCTGGGTGCCTGGAGTGGTGGTCATCCTAGCGTGTGTGGCGCTTGGCCATGCAGAGCGTTATTCGTTCAAGCAGTATTTGCAAGATCGCGGGCTCACCAACCTGGCGGTGAATACAGTTACCCAGGACAAAGACGGCTTTCTTTGGGTAGCGACGGATAACGGGCTCTTCCGCTACAACGGGCGCCGCTTCCAGCGGTTCGGCCGGGAGGAGGGACTACCACAGGACGACGTGACCGCGCTTGCTGTATCGGCGGGTGGCACCGTCTGGGCGGGCACGCCTATTGGTATTTCCTATCTGAGTGGAGGCCGGTTCCATACGGTTTCGTACCGTCCAGGTGTGGAGACGAGGTCACCAGGGAACCTAGTCGCTACCGGGGACAATGACGTGTACGCCAGCACCGCCCACGGCCTTGTGAAACTCACCCTCCAAAGTGGCGGAGTCTCCGTGGAGGAGCTATATGCGGGTGAAACCTTCGCGGTCGCGGTCGATGCGGTGGGCACGGTTTGGTTCGGATGCGGCCGAAATCTGTGCCGGCTGCAGGGGCGCCAAGTGGCCAGCGTGGGCGCGCGCCTTGGGCTTCCGCGCGACCGCTGGTACAACGCCGTGATCGATCGGCAGGGCGCGTTGTGGGTGCGGAGCGAAAGCCACTTGTATCAGTTGCCACGGAATGCCTCCACGTTCGTGGAACGGGACAAGGGCCTGCCCGGATCGGCCGGGCTGGTGAACGAGATGAGAACCGATCCGATTTACGGAGTGATAGTTCCCACCAACGAAGGCCTGGCCGTACCTAAGGACGAGAGTTGGCGAATCATCGGTGAGCGTAACGGATTAGCCAGCGATGCGGTTGCCACAGCGTTCCGGGATCGAGAAGGTTCGATGTGGGTCGGACTGCGGGGTTCGGGCGTGGATCGCTGGATCGGTGAGGGGCAATGGGAGAACTGGACCAAGGCCGAAGGGCTTTCCTCGGACACGCTATGGGGGTTGGATAAGGACCGTCAAGGCCGGATATGGGTGGGAACTACCCACGGGGTCAGTATGATCGATCCAGCGGCGGGGCGGGTCCAAACGTGGGGAGGCGGCGGGGCGACGAAAGGGAATCGGGCCATGACCGTGGAGGCCGATGGGACCGGAGGCATCTGGGTGGGGGGGTCGAGCGGAGGTCTGGCGAAACTCGATCCGAGAACATCCCGCTTTCAGAACTTTGGGGAGCAGGATGGAATCCCGCTGGACAATGTTCGCCGCATTCTTCTGGACGGCGAGAACACGCTTTGGGTCATGGGCGACGGTGGTGTTTACCGCAGCAGTAGTGTGTTGCGGGCTCCCATCAGGTTCACCCGACAGAGCATTCCCCTGGAAGCGCGGGGGCAGGTCTACACCAACGGAGCTTTCGATGACGACGGCTGTGTCTGGATCACCTCGAACAAAGGACTATATCGTTACGGCGGAGGGCGCTGGTATCGTTACGACGAAAAGGATGGCTTGAAAAGCGCGTCGGTGGGCGCCGTCGCGGCTGCAAACGGATCGGTTTGGGTAGCTTATCGAAGCCCACTTGGCTTAACCATGATTTCGCACCCACACGATCATTGGTCAGTGACGTATTTCAGCACGCGAACTGGATTCCCCTCGAACACGATTTATGCATTGGGAGCAAGAGGCGACACGGTTTGGGCCGGAACAGATACCGGAGTATTGCAGTTCCGAGGAACGGACTGGAAACGGTACTCCCAAACGGACGGGATGGTGTGGGACGACTGCGATTCAAACGGCATTCTCGCCGAAGACGCGGGCGTGTGGATCGGGACCAGCCGCGGACTTTCGCATTTCACACCCGAGCGGCTGGCAAGAGCCGGACAGGATTTGCGCGCGCCCTTTTTGAAATATGTGGGTCCGCCGCCAAACGCGGGCGCCGGGAACGAGCTGGCTTTGCCTTGGGCTTCGCGAAATTTCTCAATCGGGTGGGACAGCGTGAACTATCGCGATGAAGACACAGTGAGCTACCAGTTCCGGGTGAACGGGTCTGAGTCGCCGTGGATCTCGACGACGGAGATGGGAACGGACTTCTCGAATTTGCCTGCCGGACGTTATACGTTCGAAGTGCATGCCATCGGCCCCGGAGGCGCAAGATCGCCGGACGCGATGCTCACATTCCGCATCGTCGCGCCGTGGTGGCAAACGCCGCTATCCCGATTGGGCGCAGTTGTGCTGATCCTGGCGTTGTTGATGTCGGCGTGGAGATATCAGTCGGCGCGATTGTTGCGCGAAAAACGGAAATTGGAGATAGCGGTAGGTCTCCGGACACAGGAACTGGCACAGGAGAAAGCGCGGGCGGATACAGAACGGGAACGCGCTGAATCCGCGAGCCGGCATAAGGGTGAGTTCCTGGCCAACATGAGCCATGAAATCCGGACGCCGATGAATGGCATCATTGGAATGACGGATCTCCTGCTGGTTACATCTCTGGATTCCGAGCAAGCGGAATGTGCGGAAACGATCCGGCAATGCGGCGAGCACCTTCTCAGCATCGTCAACGATATTCTCGATTATTCAAAGATCGAAGCGGGGTTTGTGCAGCTTGAGATCGCGCCGTTCGATCTGCAGGCGGCGGTGTCACTGGTGGTTGATTTGGTGTCTCCTCAGGCGCGGGCCAAGGGACTCACTCTAAACCTCGACTACGAGGAATCGCTTCCCGCGCATTTCGATGGCGACGTTGGAAGGGTTCGGCAGATCGTCATGAATTTCGTATCCAACGCCATCAAGTTCACCGAAAAAGGAGCAGTTCGGATCATGGTGAGGCCAGGAGCAGTGAAGCCGGGAGCTGGGAAGCATGTTGCTGTGAAGCCTGGTTCCGCCGCTCCAGGGTTGGAAACGGTCCGGATCGAAGTAAGCGATTCGGGATGCGGCATTCCTGCGGGCAAGATCGGTTCCCTGTTTCAGCAATTCGTTCAGGCGGATGCTTCCACCGCGCGCCGTTATGGTGGAACGGGATTGGGGCTGGCGATTTCGAAGAAGCTGGCGGAAATGATGGGCGGGTCGGTTGGCGCCGTGTCGGATGTCGGCAAGGGGTCGACCTTCTGGGTGGAGCTGCCGCTCTGCCCGGCGAAGGTTCAGCTGGGAGGAGAGAAGCCGAAACAGTGGTCTGTGGCACCGATCGGAAGGCGCTTGAGAGTGCTTGTGGCGGAGGACAATATCGTCAACCAAAAGTTGGTTACGCGTTTACTGCAGCGCCTCGGATGTGAAAGTGAGATTGCAAATAACGGCGCGGAGGCGGTGGAACTATATTCTAGAACGCCTTTCGAGGTAGTTCTGATGGACTGTCAAATGCCCATCTGCGATGGATATGAGGCGACTGCTGCCATCCGGCAGTTGGAGAAGGACTCCCGGAAAATCAGAGTTCCCATCGTGGCCCTGACTGCTCATGCGGCTGGCCTGGACCGCGATCGTTGCTTTGCCGCCGGCATGGATGAGTATCTCACCAAGCCGATATCAGTCCAGCGGTTGCGGGAAGTTTTGAGCGGCATAAGCGACAACGCGGCGATCGGAGACAAAGTACTGGCTGAGCAACAAGTGGAGGAGATCAAAGGCTAGAAGACCGGCGGCAAGTGCCACTGCTTGCAGCAAATGTGGCTGTATAGGCACAGCTGCCACCGCCGCGCTTACCCTGCCTTGTACATGTACTTGATATTCGGTTTGTAAATCAACAAGTTCGGGGCACCCTCACGGTTGATTTTCAAGCACGTCTTGTCGTACCACTCGATCACGCCTTCCAGCGTCTCGCCATCCTTCAGCACGAAGACCATGGGAGTCTTCGCCTGCATCTGCTTCATATAATAGAAGTTTTCAGCGTTGGTCTGGTCCGGGGGCGAGGCTTTCTTGGGGTTCAACAGGTTCGGGGTTGTACGGCGGTTGTTCATCTGGTCCTTCAAGTCAGTCAAGGACGGACGTATTAGCTTGCGGTTGGTAGACTCCACGACGACTCCCATTTCAGATGCTCCAATCAAGGACCCGTAGGAACCAGGGTCATGGAGAAGATTAGAGAAGCTTCAGCTACCATTTATTGAAGCATACCCCGCGAGCCGCCGCAAGAATACGGACTAAGCTTTCTGTAACGCGAGATTTCGGAAGGAGATAGCGAATGCGTCGAGCGCTATGCTTTTTTGTATATTTCGGCGCACCAGGGTCGACAGCTCGTCGCAGCGGGCTACGGCAGCCCGGATCCACGAAACAGAAAGCCGGTTGGCCAGGGCTTCCAATTCGTTTCGCAAATCTTCGTTTCGAATCTCTCCCGTCCGCTGCATAAGCAATAGGACGTCGTCCAGCAGGTGGTAGAGCATATCCAGAAACAGATCGAGCTTCTCCTGTTTGCGGGCTGAGAGGGTTTCGGAGAATTTCGCCCAGTCCGAGAACGGCGCCCGCCCGGCAGCCACTTTCAGCAGAGTTAGCATGGCCAAGCGCCGCTGATCGTATTCATCCAGGTCCATTGACGCCGCCATGCCTGGACTGCCTCCGCTCAAAGCAATCCGGCGGTCCGTGTTCTGAAGGCCGCGCCGTTCCGCAAATGCCCGCATCTCCGAGTTGGAAAGCGTTGCAAAATGAAACAAGACCGACCGCGACCGGATGGTTGGCAACAGGTCGTAGGGGTTAAGCGCGGTCAGGACCAGGATGAGGTGCGCAGGGGGCTCCTCCAGCACCTTCAAGAGAGAATTGGCCGCATGTTCGTTAGCCCGGTCGATGCGGTCGATCAGAAACACGCGGTGTTTCCCCGCTAGCGGCTGATACTGGGCGCGTTCCTTCAGCAGGCGCATCTGCTCGATCGAGGTCTGCTGGAGAGGACCGTCCGGCGGAAAGGTCAGAAAATCGGGATGCGACCCAAAGAACAGCGGATCTTCGTTGCGCTGTTCCGAAGTCCATTTCTGCCGTTCGGCGATCGCTGCCTGGTTGGCGGGCAGGCTCAAGTCGTCCTGTTCAATTTTGTCCCCGCCTCCCAGCAGCGCGGCGGCAAAACGTCGAACCAGCGTGGCTTTGCCCACGCCTTCCACCCCGCCAAACAGCATCGTCTGGGGAATCCGCTGACGGGCCAACATCGCCGCCAGCGTTCGCGCCACGGATGCATTGCCGTAAAAATCCTCGAACGTACTGGGCGGCATAGACACTTCACCCAGTTTGGCACGCGCGTTTGCTATTCTTGCTTCATGACCCGATTCACCTGCCTGGTGCTGTTCTTGTTTGGCCTGGCCGCGTTCGCCGACACGGTGACGCCCGTCGACGGAAAATGGAACTTTGTGGCCGAACGTACCGACGATCATACAGAAGCCCTGCGAACCGTCCTCGAACTCAAAGTGGATGGCGAGGATGTCGCCGGCAAGCTCGGTGACGCCAAGGTTAAGGGGACCTACAAAGACGGCAAACTCAGCCTGGTATTCCCCTTCACGCCCGAAGGCGGCGAGGAGCGGGAGCTGAAGATTGACGGCGCCCTGCAAGAGAACGCCCTCAAGGGCGATTGGGTGTGGGGCGGAATGATTGCCGGGACTTTTCAGGCCAGCAAGGCCGCCGAATAAGGGACGCCTCGCCGCACCATTAAATGGACGGACTAAACATGGCGTCAGAAGTACTTGCGCATCCGCTCCCTCACGGTCGCGGCTCTGTTACGGAACGCGCGCGTCAGCGCCATGTTTAGATAGAAAGACGGACAGAGCCGTTGATCGTCAGCAAGCGGTTTCCGGCCACAGGAGCAAGAACCAGTTTTGAAGTTAGGCATTGATTTTGGCACAACGCGGACGGTGGTTGCGGCCGTCGACCGCGGCAACTACCCGCTTCTTTCCTTTGACGATGGCGAAGGCAATCCATACGAGTGGTTCCCTTCGCTACTGGCCGTCAGCGGGAATCGCCGGCTCTACGGCTGGCAGGCCTGGGCTTGCCAGTCCCTTTCGGATTGGACGATTGTCCGTTCTCTCAAACGCGTGCTCGATAACGGCGGTCCCAATACCATTCTCCAGATCGCTCACTGCCAAGTGCCCCTGATGCAGGTGTTGTGTGAGATGGCCTCGGCGCTCAAAGCGTGCCTGCCTCCTGAACCGCATCAAATAATGCTCGGAGTGCCCGCCAATGCGAACGGCAACCAGCGCTTCCTCACGACGGAAGCGTTTCGGTCGGCCGGCTTCGACGTCATGGGTCTCTTGAATGAGCCCTCCGCGGCCAGCATTGAATTCGGCCACCGTAACCAGCTTAAAGGGCACATCTTGGTCTACGACCTGGGTGGAGGCACTTTCGACGCGTCACTAGTGGAGATCGGTGAGCGCACCCATCAAGTCGTCGCCACCGATGGCATTTCCACGCTGGGAGGCGACGACTTCGATCACATCCTGGCTGACATGGCGGTCAATCCTGAAACTCGCGATGCGCTGTCGCAATCGGAAATCTTCCGCTTGATGGACGAATGCCGGGTCAAGAAAGAAGCGCTGAACCCGAATTCGCGGAAGATCACCCTCGAATTAGACAATGTGTGGGAAGGCTGGGGTACGCGCGCCGTTTCGGTCGCCAACTACTATGACCAGTGCCGGCCCATGCTGGACGAGACCGTCCATGTGGTGCAAGACCTGCTGGCCGCGCACCCATCCGTGACTCTCGAAGCTCTCTATGTGACCGGGGGCGGCAGCGAACTCCCTATCGTCGCCCGCCTGCTCAAGGAGATCTTCGGCCGCCGCGTGCGGCGGTCCGATCACGCCCGCTCGGCCACCGCCATTGGACTGGCCATCCAGGCCGACGTCGAGGCGGGTTATGTGTTGCGGGAGCGGTTTACCCGCAATTTCGGCGTCTGGCGCGAGGGAGAAGCCGGCCAGCGAATGATCTTCGATCCGCTGTTCGAAAAAGGTACGGTGCTGCCGCTTGCTGGGGAGCCGAAGGTAGAAATCTATCGGGCCTACTGCCCGGTGCACAATATCGGCGTTTTCCGCTATCTCGAGTGCAGCCACTTAAAGGAAGATGGACAGCCCACGGGCGACGTGACCATTTGGGATGAAATCCGGTTCCCGTTCGATCCCAAAGTAACCGATGCCGATGCGGCCGAGGTCGAGCGCTCCTGGGACGCGAGGACGCAGCACATCGAGGAAATTTACACCTGTGACGCGAGCGGTACGGTGACGGTGAGAATTGCCAACCTGACCTCCGGATACGATCGCGTCTTCCGGTTAGGCCGCTGGGCATCTAAAGAAGCCACCATTGTCCCCGGCCGCCGGGGTGGCGACGCGCGGAAAAGCGCGGCTGCAAAAACTGCCCATCGCCGGCGGCAATCCCGCGACGTGTAGATTCACGAACCGCGATCGGTTTTCTCGCGAAGCAGTTCTTCGACGTCAGCGACCTTTTCACCGAGTTCATTCAATTTGCGTGCCAGTCCTTGTATTTCCGATTCCGCGCGCACGTTGACGTCGAAATCCAACTCGCTCCGCACCCGGTCTTTCATGTCCTGCCGGTTCTGGCTCATCATGATCACGGGCGCCTGGATCGCGGCCAGCATCGATAGGAAAAGATTCAACAGAATGAACGGATACGGATCCCAGGCGTTGCCTCTCAAGGCGATATTTATGGCGGTGTACACGATCAGAACCACCGAGAACGCGATGATGAACCTCCACGATCCGCCAAAGCGCGCGACGCCGTCGGCCAGGCGCTGGCCGACGGTGGCTTCTTCCTCAATCACTGTGTTTGGGTTGCGCAGGACCCGCAGACGGACCAACTGTTGTGAAGAGTGAAACTGCCGTCCCAGCACCGTCAGCAGATCCATCCCCGCCATCGGCTTGCGCTGCAGCAGGACGGAAATATCTTCGCGCGAGACCTCCAGGCATTCCGCCGCCTCCAAGGCCTCGGCATTGGTCTGATGCGGCGTCTGATCCAGCATGGAGGCAAACCCAAAGAACTCGCCGTGCTCCGGCTCGTCCACCACTACCTCCTGTTGATCTTCATCCACCGTCGTGATGCGAACTCTCCCTGAGACCATGACGTACGCCTGACCCTGGGCATCGCCGATTTTGTAGATTCGCTGGCGCGGAGCGAACCGCTTCAACTCGACTTGGGCAGCGAGAACGGCGGTTTCCTCATCGTCGAGCAAGGAAAACAGGGGAACATTTCTGAGAACTTCGGGGTTGCAGGCCATAACCCCACCAGAATCCCATAGGAGCACAGCAACGCTATCGGCCTCGGCTGGCGGAAGGTTTCTTTTTTGCGCCCGTCTTCTTGACACCCGACTTGGCGTTCTTCTCGAGGCGCAGCTTCCAAGCCGCGCGCAGAGCGCCGCTCAACACGTCTTCGTTCGCCTCAGCCAGCCGGATATGGGTCGCTCCCATCCTTCCCCATCCTCCGGCAACGGGCAGAAATACTTCGGGCAATTCACCCACGAATTCAGATTGCAGTTCGGGGGTGAGCATCAAGTTTCCATAGCCCAGGTTTTGCGATGCGAGCGTGGCGAAGATGCGGCCGCCTACGCGGAAGTCAGGCGAGCCCATATGCGAACCCTCTTGGGCGCCTTCCAGGCCCAGAGCAATCCTTCGAAAATCTGCAATATTCATTGTTCGCTCCTGAATCTGTTGGGGTTGCCTTCAAACAAGCTAGCTCGAATCAACCGGACTTCGGAGCGAAGGCCGGACGGGGGCGTCCGGCGCCGTCCAGGGGGACGGCCCCACAACCGGTCCATTTTGTTTGGCATCGTGATGCACGGACCGGACTCGCAGGCGGTGGCGCAACCCGAGCAGCGGC
>DATFZA010000337.1:0-3949 GCA_035314765.1 Bryobacteraceae bacterium | reverse complement strand
TCTTCTCCAATGCGGCGACGGCATCCGGCATATCTTTTTTGTGAGCCGATAGCGCCTTGCGCAACGCGGCGGCATCTTGGTAAGCGCGATAACTACCAAACATTCCTCGTCCGATTTGTTGTTCGAGGTCCAACTGCCGCTGCAAATCGGCGCTCGATACATTCAGCCGCGGATCGAGTTTCACTATCAGGCTCTGGCGGAACACCTGACCGGCAACCGATAGCTCCAAGGAATAAGTGCCGGGCAAAACCAGAGGACCTTGCGGCTGCTGGCGCGGCGTCTTGCCGGGAACTGCATGGTCCGCCAGCGTATATTCGGTGTATTCAATCAAGTTTCCTGAATATCCATAGGGAAGCGAGACCGGCGCCGGATAGCGCAGATCCCACACAAACCGATTCAGACCAGCGGCCTTAGGAAGCGCCTCCAACGGAGCGAACCAATACCTCGGCACGTTCGGCAGCGGAAGATCGGGCGCCTGCGGATGGCTCGAATATTGCCTCACCTGCTGGCCGCGCTGGCCGTAGATCGTCAGCGTGATCTCGCCGGCGGGCGCGGTTTTCAGATAATAGTCGACAATCGCCCCATCGGGCGGATTCTGGCCGGCGGGTGTTTCCGGCGGGTAAGGCGTGTCCTGATAATTGTCCCAGCGCATTCGTATGGCCGGCGCCGGAGGAACGAGATAAACATCGGAACTCAGCAGCTGAGGCGTCATGGCGCGAATAGGCGTCAGATCATCCAAGATCCATAACGCCCGGCCGAAGGTTGACGCCACCAGATCTTTGCCGTGAACTTCCAAATCCGAAACGTTGGCCACCGGAAGATTCAATTGCAGCGGCTGCCAGTTGCCTCCGTCGTCAAAGGACACGAAAACGCCGGTGTCCGTGCCGGCATAGAGCAGCCCTTTGCGAACCGGGTCCTCACGGACCACGCGGGCTGTCTCTCCGCTTGGCAGTCCCTGCACAATCGTTTGCCAGCTCACACCGTAATCGGCTGTTCTGGCGATGTAGGGAGGCGTGGTCTCGCGCGTTCCGCCAACCACGATGTAGGCCGTTCCGGGATCGTAGTGCGAAGCCTCAATGGCCAGAATTCGCGATGGCTCCGTCAGCCCGGGAGGCGGCACATTGTTCCAGGACGCTCCGCCATTCTTGGTCACCTGTAGCATCCGGTTGCTGGTTCCCGCCCAAATCAGACCGGCCTGCAGCGGCGACAGCGCCAACGCCGTAATCGCGGGCTTGGGCGGCTGATCGGGATCCGGTTTGGCGTCCGGATCTTTGTCCACAAATCCCGTGAGGTCGGGGCTGATGGCCTGCCATGACGCGCCCGCATCGCCGGTCTTCATCATGAACTGCGTACCCAGATAAAGCGTGCGCGGATCGAGCGGCGAAAACGCCAAAGGCGCCATGTTGGCCGTCCGGTATTTTTCACCACGTTCAAAAATAGTGGCCAGTTGCCCGTTGGTCTTATCGAACCGGACCACCGTGCCATACCATCCGCCGCTGTAAATCAAATTCGAATTGAGCGGGTCCGGCGCGATAAAGCAAAACTCAAATCCGCCCACTGACATCCAATCGCGAGCCCCAATCTGTCCGTAGTCGCTGCGGCTCGCCACGGCAGCGGTTCCGCTGTCCTGCTGCGCGCCATACACATGGTAAGGAAAGGCCGTGTCGGTGGACACGTGATAAAACTCGCCGGTAGGTTGGTTGTACCAGGAAGACCAGGTTTGGCCGCCATCCACGGTCACGAGGGCTCCTTGATCCACACCCAGCAGCATGCGCCTGGAATCGCGCGGATTGATCCACAAGACATGGAAATCGTCGCCGCTGGGTGCGCCCACAAAGGGTTCAAAAGTACTGTCGCCATCGGTCGAGCGGTAAAGCGAAGTCTGCGCCACATAAAGCGTGTCGGGATGGCTGGGGTCGACGAACACGCGGCTGAAGTACCCGCTGCCAACAACTCTGGGGTCTTTGGTAGATTGCCGCCAGGAAACGCCGCCATCGTCAGAACGATAGACGCCCTGGTCGAGAATGGCGTAAACCCTGCGCCCCGCCGCCGCCACGCCCACGCGTCCCCGGTCTTTTTCGGGCAACCCTTTCCCAGCCAATGGACGCCAGGTCGAGCCTTCATCCATGGATTGGAACAGCTCCGACGTGGCTTTTACTTCCTTTTCTCCGAATCCGGTCCCGGGCCGGTATAGCGCGGCATACAGCGTGCGCGGATCGAGCGCATCGGCGCACAGGTCCACCACTCCCAGCGTATCGTCCCTGGTCAGAACTTTCTTCCAGGTCTTGCCGCCGTCGGTGGTTTTGAAGATTCCCCGGTCGATCTGATAGGCCGACTTCGGCGTGGGACGCCAGATAAGTGCGTGGCCCAGAGAATTGGCGCCGGCGATGGCGATATTTGGGTCTCGCGGATCGACCACAATCGACGGGATGTAGCGCGTGGTTTCGAGACCCGCGGGCTTCCAAGTGCTGCCCGCATCAGTCGATTTGTAGACTCCGTTGCCTGCCCCACCCTCGCCCGTCCCCACATAAATCGTCCGGGGATCGGATGGCGCCACCGCGATCGACCCGATTCCCGAGACCGGCTGCTGGTCGAAAATCGGCCGCCAGACACGCCCGCTATCGATCGTCTTCCATACCCCGCCACCCGGCGTGCCGAAATAGTAAACGTCGGGCTCATTCGGAACTCCGGCGACCGAGGTCACTCGTCCGCCGCGAAAAGGGCCGATCAGCCTCCAGCGCATCGGCGCAAACAACTTGTTGGCATCGACTGACTCGGCTGTTAGCCGAGCATCTGTCCCCTGGGCGAGTGCACCGTCAGTCAAGAGCCCTGCGCTGAAGAAGACTGCAAGCAAAGGGACAATGGGAAGCGCAAAGACGGGAAGCACAAAGACCACAACGGTCGCCGCGGAACTGGTGAAGTTGGTGATGAGCCGCATCAATCTCCTCAGCCTAACAGGGCCAGACTTCCTCCCGCTGGTTTGCCACGACTGATAGTACCTTTGTTCCGGCCAGAACGAGCCGGTTTTGACCTGGTACGAGCCCATAATGACTGCGGCTTGGTCCACAAAACAAAGCACTTGCTAAGCTTCTCTGGTATCGTACTAAGCTTTTCGGTTACGCCAAATGGACAATTGAATGCGATTCTAGTCGATGCTACTGTCTGATTCGGAGGTTTCCAGGAATGCGTTTCACATTTACTCTCGCGACCCTTGCTTTTTCGGCGGTTGCGTTCGCACAGAATCCGATTACCGCTGACGCCCAGTTTCAAGTTCGTTACGCCAGCAACCTGAACATCGGTGATTCACTCGTTAACATTACCAACAGCGGCGCCAGTGGACAAACTATTTGCGCCAACCTATATACTTTTGATCCAGCCGAAGAGTTGATCTCGTGCTGCACCTGCTCAGTCACTCCGAACGCGTTGGTTTCTTTGTCGGTTTTGAAGTCATTAGTGAGCAATCCTCTAACGCCCGCCATCCCGACCTCGGTCGTGATCAAGATCCTGGCGAGCACCGGGTCTTGCAATGCGGCCGCTGCTGCTCCACTGGCCGCAGGTCTCCTGGCGTGGGGAACCACGATCCACGCGAACTCCGCCACCACCCCGATTTCCTACTTCGGAACGGAGACCGCCTTCTCGCCAGCCACCCTTTCGGCTGCGGAATATACGCACATCACCTCAACCTGCGGATTCATTCAGGGAAATGGTAGCGGCTTCGGCCTCTGCCGGGGCTGCGCTACTGGCGGCCTTGGCGCCACGACGGTCGAGTAGTAATTTCCTCCGCGAACGATCGCGGCGGGCAAGAAACCTCTAATCGATTTTCCTAAAAGGAGCCGGCCTCGCTTGAGACCGGCTCATTTGGTGCCAGCACGGGCGCTCTGTGCTTCTCGCGCCTTGTCGGAGCCGGGGACTAACGCTCCATCCCCTCACTGACGCTCCATCCCCTCAC
>DATFZA010000336.1:0-4442 GCA_035314765.1 Bryobacteraceae bacterium | reverse complement strand
GCGGCGTCCGGCAGTTCGCAGCCCAGGCGCAGGATGATTCTGGCTCCGAAGGAGAAGCCGGCTAGCGTGTAGGGCAGGTTTGGATAGCGGGCGCGGAAGAAGGACAGCGCGCTCCGTGCGTCCTCGATTTCACCGATTCCTTCGTCGTAGGCGCCTTCGCTCAGGTTCACGCCGCGGTAGTTGAAGCGCAGCACTACCGCGCCCGAACGGCGTAGCGCGCGGGCCAGGCGGTGGACCACTTTGTTGTGCATGGTGCCGCCATGGCGCGGATGAGGATGGCACACTAGCGCGGCGGCGATGGGGGATTGGTCTTCCGGTTCTTCGAGCAGGGCTTCCAGGCGGCCGGCGGGACCGGGGAGGAATAGGGATTCTATGCGGCGGGGCATTTGGGTCAGGTGGGCGAGCTAGTGAGGCTTGCAGGGTGCGTTGACTGAACGCGGGCCGCTGATCCGCAGCACTCTGCTTTCCCGCCCAGCGCCCAGGGGACACAGCTACGATAAATTTGAGCGAAAGAGTTCGGACTCGAGCCCGCTGTGTCCCCATTCGCTGGCCGAGACCGCGTGTGTCCTCCGTCAGCGTATGTCCCCGATCCGCCTCGCTTGTCGGGTTTATTCTTCCTTCTGTCCAATGTTAGTTGGTGCGGTAGTTGGTGAACTGCATGTCGATGCCGAAATCGTGACCGCGCAGTAGCTGCATCACTTCCTGCAGGGAGTCGCGATCTTTGCCGCTGACGCGCACCAGGTCGGCTTGAATGGACGCTTGCACTTTCTTTTTTGAGTCTTTGATGGTCTTGACGATATCGCGCGCTTTCTCGATCGGGATGCCTTGCTGCAGCGTGATCTCCTGCCGCACGCTTTGGCCCGCGGCGGGGATGATGGGGCCGAAATTGAGCCCCTTGAGGGGTATCTTGCGCTTGGTGAGTTTCAGTTCCAGGATCTCGATCACCGCCTTGAGCTTGAACTCGTCTTTGCTGGCGAGCGCGATCTTGTTTTCCTTTTCGTTGAGCACGATGGAGGAGTGCGAATCCTTCAGGTCGAAGCGGGTGATCAGTTCTTTCTGCGCCTGTTGAATGGCGTTACTCACTTCGGCCAGATCGATCTTGGAAACTATGTCGAAAGTGTTTTCAGGCATGCGATTTCGTCAATGTCCTAATGCTATCAGGACTCGCTGCGTGATTTCCTGGATTAGCGCGGGCAGGGCGGCGTCGAGAGCAATGGTGACGGCGGCGCGGACGCGTTCGGGATCGGGCGCGATCTGTTGACCGCCCTCGGTCTTGGGCCGCGTGAGAGAGCGCGCGGTTTGCGCGTCTTTCAGCAAGGGGTGAAGGGTCGAAAGAACGACCGACGACTCAAACGGTTTCTTGAGAACCGCATCCGCGCCGGCCTGCTTCGATTCCTCTTCGCTCAGCTTTTCCAGCAATCCGGCGGTTAGCACCACGCGCATATGGCTGTGGAGCGGATTACTTTTGATGTACCGGCAGAGATCGAAGCCGGACTTGCCGGGAAGAAACGCGTCCGCGACGAGAACGTCTGGGTCGGCCTCCTGCAGGCTCGCGAGAACCGCGTCTCCGTCGGTGAGACTGACCACTTCAAACCCTTCGTCCCGCAGAATGCGCTCGCCCATGCGTTGCGCGTGCGGACTATCGTCCGCGAGCAAAATGCGACTCATTTGCTGGAGGCGGTGTCCGTCGCTTTCGGGTCGGCCGGCTGCGCCTGCGGCGTAGTGTCGGTGGCCTTCTTCTTTTTCTTTTCCTTCTTCTTCGGGACGAATGGGTGGTTAGTCACCGGGGGCGCTTGCACGGTGGTCTCGGCTGGCGCTGTCTCGGTCGCTTCTTTGCCATCGGCCGGTTTGGCAAGCAGAGTCTGGCGCGCGTCCGGGTTCTTGTCAAGCGCGGTCGAATTTTCCGGAACCTGGGTGGCAACGACCTCAGGAGCGGTAGTCACAGCCTGCACTGGCACGCTGATGGGAGCGCGCGGAGCAATGGTGGCCATGGCGGGAGTACCACTGCGCGCCGCTTTGCTCACATCCGGACCTCGCCGCACCATGTCTGTGGCCTTAGCGAACAGGCCATGTTTCACAGGATGTTCCTGGTCATACTTCATGCGGGCCATCGCCGCCGGATCGGCCTCCGGAACGGGCGCCTCCAGGGCCGTCAGCTTCTTTTTGGCGTCTTCCACTCGATTGCCAAGCGGATAATCGCGCACGATGCGGGTGTATGCCTCCACCTCTTCTCTCTTGAAGCGATGGTTCTTGCCACCCATTTTTTCGTAGGAATCCGCCATTTCCCACAGCGCCTCGTCGGCAGCGCTGAATAAAGGATACTGGTCCACCAGACGGCCCATGCGGTTGGCGGCTGCCGGATTGGCGCCCCGGTGATGATAGAAGTCCCCGACCAGAAACTCGCCCTGTGCAATGGCCTCCTGAACTTCGCGAACCTTAGTTTGCGCTTCCTCGACGAACCTGCTGTTCGGGTACGTGGTGATCACATCCCGGCAAGAGGCTTCGGCGCGCAAGGCCTGGGTGTTATCCCGGTCAGCCTTGTCCATTTGCTTGTAGTGGATGTCGCATATGCGCATCTGCGATTCCGCCGCTTCCGGCATAGTGGGATAAAAGAGTTGGAAATCCCGGTACTCGGCTTCCGCCTCGGCCAGACCGTGGGCGCCGCCTTCGCGGTACCAGCTATCGGCGACGGCGAGCTTGGCTTTGGCCAAAAACTCGCTCTGGTCGTAGGTGTTGATCAGGGTGTTGAGCGTGATGCGAGCGACTTCAAAGCGGCCGTGCTCGATATCGCCGATGGATTTGTCGAACAGCACTTTGTCCGGCTGCTTGGTGTCTTTGGTGATGGGGTCGTCGTACTTCTTACGATGAAAACCGCAGGAGATAAGCAGACCTAGAGATAACACTAAAATTAGAGCTTTTCGCAAAATAAACCTCTACTCCTCAGCGCAGGCGGAAATCCTATGCTCGAGCCATCAGGGCATTGCGAGCGTGCGCCTGCAGCTTTTGAAACGCTTCGCCCGGATCGGGAGTGTGGAAGACCGAAGAGCCTGCCACCAGCCACTCTACACCGGCTCGGGTGATGTCGGCCGCGTTGTCCAGGGCGACGCCGCCGTCGATCTCGATGACGAAGTTTAGACCTAACTCTTTCCGGCGCGCCGCCAAAGTTCGTACCTTGTTGAGTGCGTTCGGAATAAAATGCTGGCCGCCAAAACCCGGATTGACGCTCATGATGAGCACCAAGTCCACGATATCCAGGACTTCGTAAAGCGTTTGGACCGGTGTCGCCGGATTCAAGACCACGCCGGCCTTGGCGCCCTCACTTTGAATCATCCGCAAGGTGCGGTCCAAGTGGACGCAGGCTTCCTGATGCACAATAATATGGTCGGCGCCAGCCTGGATGAAGGCCGGAGAATAGTGATCCGGATCGGTGATCATCAAGTGGACATCCAGCTTGAGCTTGGTGGCCTTGCGGAGGGACTCCACTACGGGTAAACCGATGCTGATGTTGGGCACGAAATGTCCGTCCATCACGTCAACGTGCAGGATGGAACAACCGGCCTTTTCTACTTTGGCAACGTCTTCGCCCAGTCGAGCAAAATCGGCGGAGAGAATAGATGGAAGTACTTCAACCATTTGCGGCTCCTCACGATACTAGCACAGCGGCGAAGAATCCGTCCCCGGCGTCGCGGCCGGGAACCCGCTGGTGGGTCGACCAATTGCCCCGGTGGTTCGACCAAGTTTGCATGACGCGCGCCAGCACATTTTGGTTCTCTTCTTCTTCGAGCGAGCAGGTGGAATAGACCAGGACTCCGTTTGGGCTCATGGCATCGATCGCGTTGCAAAGCAAACTTACTTGGATTGATTGTAGCTCAGCTAAATCCGATGGCTTGAGACGCCAGGCGATCTCGGGATTGCGCCCCAGAGTACCGGTCCCGGAACAGGGGGCGTCGACCAGGATACGGTCGAATTTGATCGAAAACGGGAGGGGCTGAGTGCCGTCCAGGACCACGCGCTGGCAGCGGAGATCGCTTAGCTCCCGAAGGCGATGGAGATGAAGATCGCAGGCGACCGCTTCGACACCTTGTTCGAGAGCTTGGGCGGTCTTGTTGCCTGGGGCCGCGCAGAGATCCAGAAAGGATTGCCCAGGGTGCAGGTCGAGCAAGGGCACAATGGATTGGGCGCCGATGTCCTGCGTGCGGCCGGTACTGGCGACATAGGTTTCAGGAGGTTCGAGAAAAGCTTCGGCGATTTTGGTTGCGGTTTCGGCACCGAACTGGCGGTCCCATTTGTCGAGGAGCCATTTGGGCTTGGAAAGGGCAGTGGCGCGGTCGGGCCATTCAACGGGGTCGGAATTAGTCTTGCGCAGGACCGCGTTCACCAGGGGTGCGGCCGATCGCTTGCGGGATCGCTTGATCAATTCCACGCTCTCGTTGACGGCGGCG
>DATFZA010000335.1:0-2098 GCA_035314765.1 Bryobacteraceae bacterium | reverse complement strand
TTTCCGTTCTGAAAGAGAATGCCGCCGCGCCCGTGATGGGTAACGCCCGCGGGCAACAGGCGGTCGGCGCCGTCCGATCCGCTCAGCAGGCGATAAGAGGCTTCCCTCAGTTCACCCTCATACACCCCAATCACGGACCATCCGGACGAGCGGAATACCGGAGTACTTTGTCCCTCCTCCCAAACAATGGCGACCACCGAATACCGGCTCTCGGGATCGACATGCAAAACATGCCGACGGTAGGAATGAGGACTCGACCGGCGGTTTTCTGTCGACAGGAGTAGCGGGTTCCGTAGCAGGCCTCTTAGCTTTCCAGCCACGCGGGTGGGTGTTTCGGCACCCGGTTCGTGGGAAAGGATGTGATTGAGGTGCCGGACGAAGTCCTGAATGCTGAGCATCTCCGCTCCGCCGTCGGGACCTTGCAGCTCTTCATGCTGACGCCCGGCAAACAGGGCGTCGAGAATTCTGTTGCGGCCGAGTTCGATTTGATCCACCATCAACGCCGCGGCGGTCTCACCGTCGTTGGCCGCCAAGGCTTGCACCAGCGGTTTGTAGCCGCTCATCTCCTCGGCATGCACGCGCGTTACGCCCAACTGCATGAGCCGCTCCACATCGTCGTAGAGGGTCGAGATGGCGTCGGTAAGGCGCTGGTTGCCGCAAGCATGGGCAATCAACATGTGCAATTCCCGGTGAGCGGCAATGGCGCGCGCGCCGAACTTCTCCACCGGCGCGCACTTCACCGTGCACAGGCTTTCCATCCGCCTCAGTTCCGTCTCGCTGAGGCGGCCACTGGCCAGCTTGGCGGCGGTTGGCTCCAACAGCAGCCGGAGCTGGGTGACATCTTGCACGTCTTGAGTCGTGATCGGGGCGATCAGATAACCGCGCCGGGGAATGGCGCGAACCAGGCCCACTTGCGCCAGACCGAGCAGAGCGGCTCGAATCGGGGCGCGGCCCATCTGGTAACGTTCCGCCAGTTGGGCCTCGGTGACCTGTTCTCCAGGACCGAGGGCACAGGTCAGAATATCGCGCTTAATCCGATCGAAGGCAACTTCATTCAACAGCGGCCGGGCCGACTTGGGCTCACGGTCAACAGGCTTCATCAACTGAAATGGCACTACTGGCATTTTGGCATAAAAAATGGGTCTTCAACAAATGCTAAATGTCCTGGAACCATGTAACATATTAGCTGACATGTCAAAGACCCAAGCTGGTTTCCCGGTGGAACGCCTGCGTGCGCTGTTCCCCGCCTTGTCGGGTAGCGACGACTTTATCCTCTTCGACAATGCCGCCGGAGCGCAGATTCCTTGCTCGGTGCTGGAAGCCGTAAATGAACATCTGATCCAACGGAACGTTCAGCGGGGAGGCCGCTATCCAAGGAGCATCCAGGTGGATGAGAGCATCGCCCGGGCGCGCGCTACGGTCGCGATGTTTGTCAACGCCCGGTCCGCGGAAGAGATTGCCTTTGGCATGAACGCCACGTCGTTCCTGCGTTTGGTGAGTCTGGCCATCGGCGAGACCCTGGCTGGCCGGAACGAGATTGTGGTTACGGATTTGGATCATGAAGCGAACATCGCGGTTTGGCTCACGCTGCAACGGCAGGGCGCACAAATCCGTTGGTGGAAAATGCGCGAGGATGGCCGGCTGCACGCCGAAGATTTGGAGCCGGTGCTCTCCACCAAGACGCGTCTGGTGGCGTGCACCGTGGCATCCAATGCGCTGGGATCGCTATTGGATGTTCCCGCGGTTGCGGAGCGCGTTCATGCCGCTGGCGCTGAATTATTGCTCGATGCGGTGCACTTCGGACCGCACGGCCTGTTTGACGTGCAGCGCTGGGACTGCGACTACCTGGTTTGCTCGGGCTACAAAATCTTCGCGCCGCACATGGGATTTCTGTGGGGCAAGAGTGAAGCCTTGGATCGCCTGCACACCTTTCGTGAAGACTTCATTCCCGATAAGGCGCCCGGAAAAATCGAGGCAGGCACGTTTATTTACGAGAACGTCTCGGGCATGGACGCCGCAGTGCGATATTTGGAGTCGTTAGGGCGCCCGCTCCCTAACGGTCGCGGCTCTGAAAACGTTATCGGCTCGGAAAGCGTGA
>DATFZA010000334.1:0-9457 GCA_035314765.1 Bryobacteraceae bacterium | reverse complement strand
AGATTCTCAAGCTTCGCCTCGCTCTGCACGCTATGCGGTGAGTAAGCCGCCATGAATCAGGATCAGGCCCGACAATTACTCGAGTTCTACCAGGATCTGGGATTTAAGACAATATACCGCCGCGTTTCGGAGAAACCATCGGCATTGACTCCAGTGCTTTCTCTCGCGCCCGACCATGACACGCTGCAGAAAATCAGTAACGATATAGGCGACTGCAAACGCTGCCGCCTGCACGAACAGCGGAATCGAATTGTATTCGGCTCCGGTAACGAGCATGCCCGACTTGTGTTTGTCGGGGAAGGCCCTGGGGCCGACGAGGACGCGCAAGGCTTGCCGTTCGTCGGCCGGGCCGGACAACTCCTGACGCAAATGATTGAAGGGACCGCCGGCAAAGAGGGCATCCCGCTCAAGCGTGCCGACGTTTACATTTGCAATGTGGTGAAGTGCCGCCCTCCCGAAAACCGCACGCCGGAAGCGGACGAGATGGAGATTTGCGGAGAGTTTCTCTTCCGCCAATTAAAGTCGATCCAGCCGAAAGCGATTTGCGCGTTGGGCGGCACCGCGGCGAAGGCGCTGCTGGGCGTCAAAGAAGGCGTGACCCGTCTGCGCGGAAAATGGCATAAATGGTCCGGTATTCCGGTCATGGTGACGTATCATCCTTCTTATTTGCTGCGCCCCTTTAACCAAAATGCAAAGCGCGAAGCCTGGGAAGACTTAAAAACCGCTCTGCATTACGTCTACGACTAACGTGTAATGTAGAGCAGGTTAGTAACCAGCATGTGGGGCAGGTTAATAACCTGCCGGCCGATTATTAATCGGCGCGAGCACTAGACCAGAGAAAATCCTCAGGCGTGGCCGCGAGTCCGGCCTTTACCGGATTCATCACTATGTAGTGGGCGATCCGCCGAAACTCGACCTCATCGCGCACCAGCCGATCGTAGCTTTCATCTTGCCAAAAGGGCCTGCCGGTGAAGTCCAAGATCTTGTTGCCTTCTCGCGCGGTGAACCGTTTGAGCGATTGCATTAACTTCGAAACAGATATCCCGCGGCGTGATCAAGAGATGCACATGATTGGCCATCACCACAAAATTGTGCAGATCAAAATGCCGCCCATCTTGATAACGTATCGCTATGACCATCATCTCTGCGATCTCTGGCATTCGCAAGTAGAGCGGGCCAGTACGAGCATTGTCAAGCAGACGATCCATGGCCAAGAATGCCTCGCCATGGGTAGTCGCCTCAGGAAAGCATCGATTGTGCGGCAGGCTGCCATGCAAACGCCATGTCAAAAAGACAGGTTGCCCAATGGGATGATAATGGGGCAGGCGGCGAACATGGAAAGTAGCCATAGAGAATAATGTCGGTTTCAGGGGAAGAGTTCTCAGAGAAAGCGAGAGGCCGATTAATAATCGGCCGCAGGTTGATAACCTGCCCCACAAAACGGGCAGCTCGCCATATAAGGGAACTGAGCAAGAGGTAGACAGGAAGTAATTAGCAGAGGACATGACAGGTCTCTTCATCACGCTAGAAGGCCCGGACGGCAGCGGCAAATCTACCCAGTTCCGCCTGCTGGCGGAACGGCTGCGGCAAATGGGAATACCGCTGTTAGAAAGCGCCGAACCCGGCGGCACGCCCATCGGCCAGAAGGTCCGGCGTATCCTGCTCGATCCCGAGAACGCTGAACTCAGCCCCACAACGGAACTCCTGCTGATGTTCGCGGCGCGCGCTCAAAATGTGGATCAGTGGATAATGCCCGCGCTGGCGGAAGGCAAGGTCGTCCTCTCCGATCGCTTTACGGACTCGACCATCGTCTTTCAAGGCTCAGCGCGGGGCCTCGGCTGGGACATCGTTCGCAGCATCGACAAGATTGCCTGCAAGGGACTGGTTCCCGACCTCACGTTATGCATCGATGTCGACACAGCCACCGGTCTAGCCCGCGCGCACGCGCGCAATCGAAACCACCAAGGCGTCAAGGAATCCCGTCTGGATGAGCAAGAGATCGATTTTCATGAAAAGGCGCGCGCCGCCTATCACCAATTGGCGCGGCAAGAGCCTGCCCGGTTTCGTCTCATTGACGGCAACGCCGCTCCTGACATAGTGGCGGAACGCGTGTGGCGTGAGGTTGAACCGGTGCTGCTACAGCGTTTTCAAATCACTGAGCCGGTCTAGCTCGAGCACCAAATCTCCCTGGTTGTTCACAAAAAAGGCGGACTCGAACTTTGCGTTCCAGATAAGCTCATCGTGCCGATACGAGAAGCGCGCGTGCACCGTTTGGCTGAAGGTGTTGTCGAAGGCACGGATGAGAATGAGAAACTCGGCTTCCTGTTTGGCCAAGTCTTCCGCCGTCAAACCGAAGAGCGGGCTCTTGGAGTCAATCGGGTGCACGATGGTCCAGCTTAAGGGCAAAAAATAGACGTTGCGCCGTTCCAACTCCAGGTCTGCATAGTCGCGCGTCGGCGGCCCGTCCCCTCGCCGGACAGTCATAAAGAGGATCCGCGCTTCCAATTCCATGAGGACGTTCTTGCGCTTGTTGGCGATGCGAAATTGCAGACTGGTGATGTTTTTGTAAGGCGCGACCACCATGTTGTCGGTGAATTTGATCCGCGCGGAAGGTTTGGAGAAGCGTCCGAAGAGCAATCCGGTCGCGAGCGCAAACGAAAGCAGGCCGATCATCGCCTCCACGGCAGATAGAAAGTTTGGCCACAGGCCTTTAGGATAAATGTCGCCGTATCCGACCGTCGTAAGCGTGTGGACACTGAAAAAGAATGCCGTGCCATAGCGGTCGAGGCCAGTTTCGGTGCTGACGAGCTCCGTCCCCGACATCAGGTAGAGCGCTGCAAACGCCGCATTGAGCAACAGAAAACCCGTAAAGATGACGAGAAAAAACTTCGACCAGGAAGTTTCAATGAGGTACAGGTAAAGATTGAGATCGCGCCAGCGCAAGCCGGTCTTGTGAACGTTGAAGCTGCCGTCGGGGTTGATGGCGCGGCGCAGTTCTCCCGCGACTTGCTGCGTCAACCCTGGGTCGAAATCCTGGCGGGGCTGCATTTGACTCTTTAGAATAGCGCCACGCGGGCGCTATCCTTGTAAATCATATGCGACGCGTTCTCTTGGCTCTGTTTTCAGCACTCGCCCTGGCCGGGCAAGTGGCGCCTCCGGTAACCCCCACGCTCCCGCCTCTGCGCAAACAGGCTGAGATTCAGCAGGATTGGCTGCGCCTTCGGCTGGAGCGCAATCTTCCAGCGCTCATGCGCAAGCATGGCGTCCGGATGTGGATCGTCGCCTGCCGTGAATATGCAGAGGATCCGGCCTTTTTCTCGCTCGTTTCGCCCACGGTCTTCGCCGCGCGGCGCACCACCATCTATGTCTTCTTCGATCGCGGCCCCGACCAGGGCGTGGAACGACTAGCGCTGGGCGGCGATTCCAACGGCGGGCTCTATACCGTCTACCGCGACCCGGGCCCGAAGAGCCGCGAGATCTACGGCGAAACGCAATGGCAGCTTCTGCGGAAGCTGGTGGACGAGCGCCATCCCTCCTCCATTGCCATCGACATCTCGCCCACGCATGCGTTCTCCGACGGTTTGACCGTTGGCATGCGCGACAAACTTTTCGCCGCGCTCGGCGCAGAATATAAGGACAAATTCATTGCGGCCGAAAATCTGGCCTTGGAATATCAGGAACTCCGTCTCCCGGAGATGCTGCCAATTTATCGCCAAATGATGGAGATTGTTCATTCATTGATCTCCAGGGCTTTCTCCAATGAAGTGATTACGCCAGGAAAGACGACGGACGAGGATGTCGTCTGGTGGCTCCGCCAAAAGGTCAATGACGCCGGCCTGGGAACTTGGTTTCAGCCGTCAGTCACGGTGCATCGCAAAGGGCTCAAAGCCACCGATCTCCTCAATCGCAAGGAGGGTCTCGTGATCGAGCGAGGAGACGTCCTGCACACGGACTTCGGCATCACGGCCCTACGCCTGAATACCGACACGCAGCATATGGGATACGTCCTCCGTCCCGGAGAGACGGATGTTCCCGCCGGCATCCGAGCCGCTCTCAAGAACGCCAACCGGTTGCAGGATCTGACGCTCGAACGCATGCACCCCGGCCGCACCGGCAATGAGGCGCTAGCGGATGTGTTGCACGCGATGCGGGAAGCGAAGATCAATGGCTCGGAATACAGCCATCCGATCGGCGATCATGGCCACGCGGCGGGCCCGCTGATCGGGCTTTGGGATTTGCAAGAGGGCGTACCCGGCCGCGGTGACGTGAAAATGCTGCCGGGCACCTGGTTCTCGATCGAGTTGCAAGCCACCACGCCAATTCCGGAATGGGATGGTCAGGAATTGGAAGTGGCGCTCGAAGAAGACGCGGTGCTGGATGAGAAAGGCGACATGTCCTGGGTCCTGAGGCGGCAGAATGCTTTCCACCTGGTGAAATAAATCCGCTTTAGTTTAGTTTAGGCGGGTTGACGGAGGTATTGCTTAATCAAGCTGTCAGTAGCATTTCGTGGCACAGGCTTTCGCTTGTGGAGCTTTCGTTAAATTACGGCAGCAGCACCAGCGCGCTACGAGGGAATGCGAACTTGCGTCCCAGTTCGTCGATCACATTTACCTGCGCCGTGTAAGGGCCCGCGGGGAGCTTGGCCAGGGCAAGCTGGAATTGGATCGGCAGCACGTTGGGGCGATTGGCAATCTCCGTGGTCAACTGCACCGGCCTCGATTCAAAGGCCATCCGCCCGCTCTGATACAGCACCAACTCGGCCGTAACGTTAGCATTCTTGCTTGCCGGTTCTACCGACGGGTCGTAGACCTCGAGATAGCAGAACAGCGTCTGATCTTTGCGGAAAACGCGGGTCACGCTAGGCAGGAGCTTCTCTCCGTCCTGCACCAGCGGGTGATTGGCGAGGGCCTTCTTGTCCTTGTCGGCCGCGCCGACGGCGGCGCTGAGCTTCTCACGCTGCGAGGACCAGACCACGGAACTGAGGCGCAGGGATTTGGTCTCCTGAGCCAGGTCCGGCACCACAAACTTGGTTTCGAAAGTGCCCATTTTGCCGCCCAGATTTTCGCGCGCCAGGAAGCGGAGGGAATATTGCCCCGGCGCCAGCGTGAGGCCGGTATCGTACTGAAAACTTCGGCGGCCCAACTGTGACGCCGCCGCCTGATCCAGCTTGGCGGTAATTCCGTCGCGTACGGCAGTCACCAGCTTTCCTTGCTTGTCGCGAATTTGGCCGATGAAGTCCAGTTCCACCGATTCCCGGTCACCTTTCTTGGCCAGATTGATGGCGGAGCCGGGGATTTTCACGGAAATCGGCACAAAATAGCGATCGCGCCCAATGCGAAAATGGTCTATTTCAATGGCTAAAGGCAGTTCGCTGACGGGATCGCCCAGCATCAGGGCGTCCTGCAACTGCCGCTCCTTGTCTGCGCCGTTAAATTTTGCAAACACTTTGTCCGCATAATAGCCGTCGCGGTGTTCCAGCTTGACTTGCAGGTTCTTGTTGGCAAGCTTTACTTCAATGTGCCGGTAGCGGCCATCCTTGGCTATGTTGGAGCTGTAAAAGCCGAGGATGTAGTAGCTGTTGATGTCCTTCTGCGCCTGCTGGATGCCCAGGCTCAGATCGTTGTTGTCGAGGAGCGCTTTCCCGCCGGTATCCGCGGCGAGAGTAACCAGCGTTTCCTGTTGATTGTTGCGAGCGTCCACGCGGCCGACTTGGTTGGCACCGGTAAACGAACCGGTGCCGCGAGGCGAAGCCACGCTCGCGTCGCCGGATGGCGCTTCCGCCACCAGGCCAGTGACGTCGATCGGGTAGAAGGCGACATTGGCGCGCACGGCCGAATTGACCGTGGCGCGCAACTGCGATTGATTTTCGACGCCTGTTTTGGAGATGCCAGCAGAAAAATAGATCAGCGCTTTCTTTTCCGGGAACGCGGAGAGCCGGCGCGCAGCCGCTTCCAGCGCCGCGAGCTTCTGGTCGGTATTGAAGATATTGAACTCGGTTTCGTCGGCGACGAACGTGCCGGTGTCATCGCCTTCGGCCGCCGTGCCGGTATCGCCCAGCGCTTGCATTTCGCTGGCTGCGCCGATCTGAAACTTCTTGATGGTGGAAATCAGACGTTCGCGATCGTCGGTGAAATCTTCCACCGTCTTGATCGCAGCTCCGAAAGTCATGATCGAGACCAGGTCGGACTTGGTCATTTGTTTTTCAAGAAACTGAACAGCCGCATCCTGAGCGCGGATCTGATCCGTTGGTTGAAGCGAGGAAAAATCGAAAAACAGCGTGATTAACCGGCGGTCCTTGAATCGAATCGAGCCGCTGGGTGCGGGCGATGGCGGCGGAGGCGCGGGCGCCGCCGGCTTGGTGCGATCGATCAGCGTCCGGGGGGCATCTTCGATCGCCGGGAGCACTTCCGCCTCCAGGTGTTGCAGGTCGAAGACCGAGATCGTCTGCGGCTTGCCGTCCTCGAGCAGGATGAAGTCGTCCTTGGTCAGCGTCGTGACTGGCTTCCCGGACTTGTCGCGAGCATACACGTCGATGATTACCAGATTGGTGTTGGAGGAAAAGGTCGCCACGTGCGGCTGCTCCTGTGCAACCAGACTCAAGGCAAGTAGGTAGATTAGAGCTGTTCGAAGATTTCGCCTCGCGCTCGTGGCGGTGGGGCTGGTTAGGCGGGACGCGGCCGACAGGACAGTCTTCAACATATTCTCAAAACCGGAAACGCAGCACTACGGAAACGCTGCGCATGGCGCTCGCCGCCAAAGGCAGGCCGTAAGTGTTGGAGTTGAGCGTGGTACCGACGCTGGAGATGTTCACGTGATTGAGAACGTTGGTTCCATCCAGCCGGAATTCAAAACTGCGCCGGTCGCCGAACGCGAAACTTCGCCCGAAAGAGGCGTTTGCCGTAATCAGGCCGGGGCCGGGAATGGTATTGCGACCGGCAGTTCCATACGTTCCCGGCACTGGCAGGGCAAACGCCGCAGTGTTGAAGAAGCCAGAACCGGAGTCAACCGGAATCCCAGTGGCGTCCGGCCGCGTGGTCCCCAGCGCGCCGGTGCCGGCCGAATCCGATAGGTTGCCGCCCACCTTGGGATTGAGTGGCAATCCCGTCTCCGCGGTCAAGCCGCCGCTCCAGGTCCAATCTTCCAAGAACCTCTGGAGCAACAGATGGCTGGCCAGAAGCTTGCTATTGTGTCCCACCGGGGATGTGAACACACACGTGCCAGTCAGCACATGGCGGCGATCGAAATTGGAAAGGCTACGCTCCGCCAGAAGGTCCAGGGGGTTTTGCGCCACGCCACCGCCGAACGTCGATGCATCGTCGATTGCTTTGGAAAACGTGTAAGAGAGGTAGAACGAGGTTCCCCGGCTGAAGCGCCGGGTTAACAACAGGCGCGCCGAGTTATAAATTGAGTTGGCATCGGAACTCTCGTAAACAAAACTGTCGGCATCGGCGATGATCAGCCGCTCCTCGCTGGTGAGTTGCGATCCGGGCAGGGCGCGATTAGGAAGCTGCTGATTATCGAGATGCGTGCCCTTGGTGCCCAAATAACTCGCCTGGAGCAGAAGGTGGAACGGCAAATCCTGTTGGATGGTGAAATTCCACGTTTGCGCGTAGGGAACGCGATAGAAGCGATTAATAGCCCAGGTGTTGGTGATCGTTTTGCCCGGCGGGATAGTGACAAACGCGTCCGCGAGCGTGATCGGCGCGGCAGTGCTATTGATCACAGTATTTGTGAATGCAATAGGCGGCTGCCCGGCCAGGTTTCTGGCGAAAGCATTATATGCCGCGCCATTGTAGTAAATTCCGTAGCCTGTGCGAATAACTGTCTTACCCTGTTTCCAGGGTCTCCAGGCGATGCCAATCCGGGGGGCGAAATTGGTGTGGTCGGGATTGACCAATCCGCTAGGAAATTGGCCGCTGTATGGTCCGGTTCGTCCTGGGACTACCAGCGAAACCGCCGCAAAGCCGGGAGCGATGTCCAGATTCGCTTCATGTCCATAACGCTCATACGGTATGCCGAAAAATTCGTAGCGCAGACCGAAGTTGATGGTCAGATTGGCCAGCATGCGCCAATCGTCCTGGCCATAAAACGCGTAGTCGGTATTGCGGAAATAGGTGCTGGTGTCGCCGTAGCGAATGGAACTGGAGTTAGGTGAGCCCAACAGAAAGTCTGCCAAATCGGAGCCCGTGTTCGGCAAGGGATTGCCGTTTGCGTCGAAACTGCTGGTCGTCAGACCGGTGAAAGTGAGCGTTCCGCGGCCATTGGAATCCGTCTGCACGTTGTTCTGGGCATGACGAATGGCCGTTCCGAAGCCGAAGTTGTGCTTGCCGTGAAGGATGTTGAAGCCATCCGATATCGTGACGGTCTGGACCCGTACCAGAGACGCGCTGCCGTCGGTGAGACTGCTGAAATTCGTGAAGCTGAGGTTGGGCGGTCCGTAGTCGAGCGGGTTGGTGCTGGCGCCTTCGATCCCCGGGACGTCGCTGGTGTTGGCGAAAAAGGGCAGCAGATTGGTGCGGTTTCGATTGAAGTTGACGCTGGCAACGTTGAAGACGCGCGGAGCGAAGATATGCGTCCAACTCAGGCTCGTGCCGATGCCGAGTCCGGTGGTGTCGTCCAGAAAGCCGAAGATTTGGGGAGTGACGCCCGAGCGGTCCTGAAATTGAAAATTGAGCGCCAGCCGATCTTTTTTTCCCACGCTTTGTCCTAGCCGCAGCCCAAGGTTCTGATTGTCGTTCTTGGCTGTGGTAGTGAACCGGAAATTCTCTGCATTGCAGGACGTGATTTGTCCCCCGATGCAAATACCTGGCTGGTTAGAGGCTGGAATATAGCCTAACAATGTCTGCGCTATTGAGTTAATTCGTTCCGACGGAATAATATTGCCCGGAAAAGGCTTGCCTGTCATCGGATCGTAAATGGTCTGGCCGAGTTGCGAAAAGTTGCCGGCCACTTCGAGCGCGGTCGGTACGGTTCCCACCTGGCTGCTGAGATTGTCCGCCCGGTTGAGCGTGTAGTTGAGCGCGAACGTCGTGTTCTCCAGCCGGAACAGCTTGGGAATCATCAGCGGGCCGCCGATCTGAAAGCTAAAGCGTTCCTGCGAGTACGACGGCTTGGGCACGTCCTGGCCGTTGACGGAATACGGCCGTGCATCGAGCAGGGAATTGTGAAGCACCACGTTGACCAGCCCATGGATACCCTGCTGCCCGCGATTTCTTCGATTGCCGACCAAGCCGTTGTCGGTTCCGCGAGGTCCGCCAAACCGGCCTCCAGGGCCTCCGGGACCACGTCCGCCAAATCCGCCACCACCACCGAAACCGCCGCGTCCGCCAAACCCGCCGCCACCTCCAGGTCCGCCAAAACCACCGCCCGGGCCACCCCCGCCGGGACCTCCGAAACCGCCTCCAGGACCTTGTTGACCACCGGGTCCACCCCCAGGATTCTGGTTCGGGTCGTCTCC
>DATFZA010000333.1:0-2765 GCA_035314765.1 Bryobacteraceae bacterium | reverse complement strand
GTCGAAGAGGAAGAGATCGCCAACGCTATCCTTCTGCTGTTGGAGCGCGAGAAGACTCTGGCCGAAGGCGCCGGAGCAGCATCAATCGCCGCCGTCCTGAATCACAAGCTCCCGCTGGAAGGCAAGAAAGTCGCAGTGCTGGTCTGCGGCGGCAATATCGATGTCACGCTGCTCGCGCGGATCATCGAGCGCGGCTTGGTAAAAGATGGCCGCCTGGTGCGTCTGCGGATTCACCTGACGGACTATCCCGGCGCGCTGCACCGCCTTACCGGGATACTGGCGGAACATCGCACCAACATCGTGGAGACCGCTTACGACCGCGCCTATCACGGGGTCAACCTGGGCGACACTGCCATTGACATCACCATGGAGACTCGAGGGCCCGCTCATATCGCCGAGTTGCTCACGGCTTTGCTTGCCGCCGGCTACGCCCACGAAAGAATCCTGTAGACCCTTCGCAGCCAGCGCTGAACCCGGATGCGATATTATTTGACACTCTGATTCGGGTGATAAGAAATTTGAATTGGACTCAGCCGATCGATCCCTATTATCGTCTGCGGATTAGGGAGAGGACTGCGATTGAACGCAAACTGCGCTCGTCGGGGTCGGCTCTTTCCTGGGTCAGCCCTTCCCTCCAGGATTCAGAAGTGCCGTCGCACGGCTGCCTGCTGGACTTTACCAGCAGGCCTGCGGCTACCAAAGCATTACTCACGCCTTCGAAACAGGAGCAAGCAAACATGACCAAGCGAGCCGACGGGCACTCTCTGCGCCTGTCGTTCTTATCGGCCGGTGTTGCCCTCATTCTAGCCGCCGGATTGTTGGCCGGCCTATCAGCGCCTTGTTTTGCCGACGACGGGCCAAAACCCGATCCCTCAGGCATCGCCACGGGTGATAAAACCACCGCCGTCGATGCCGCGGGCAATCCCTTTGTCGTCGCCGAGCCCACGGACAAGACCGCTCCGGACTACGCTGCCAACAAGAAGGCGTTCGACGACTATCAGGCTCAGGTGGCCAAAGAACCGCTCGCAGTAAAGCTGGCTGATAGCGTTGGCCACGTTCGCGTCGCGACAAATTTCGCCTGGACGTTGAACACCGGCTACCTGGTCTTGTTCATGCAGGCGGGTTTTGCCTTGCTCACCTGCGGACTGGTTCGAAAGAAGAATGCCGCCCATTTAATGATGTTGAATTTCGCGGCCTACGTCTTCGCTTTTCTGGCCTACTACGCCGTGGGATATGCATTTCAGTTCGGAGCCGTTGCCATCAATGCCGCGCCTGCCAATCTTGGAGGCGTCCCTACTCTCAACCATTTTCTTGTCGGTAGCGGCCAGTGGGGCTTTGTGGGCGGGAAAGGATTTTTTCTCGTCGGCCCCGCCTATGACAGCGCCAGCAACTGTCTAACGCTTTTCGAAGTCGTTTTCATGGAAACCGCCGGCTACATTATTGTCGGGGCGGTGTGCGAGCGGATTACGTTCTGGGCATTCTTGATTTGCGAACTCTTCATCGGGGCGATTCTGTACCCCATCTCCGGCTGCTGGACCTGGGGCGGCGGATGGCTCTCGCAAGTCGGTTCCACACTCAATCTCGGCCACGGCTATGTGGACTTTGCAGGATCGACTGTCGTCCATGCCGTTGGCGGATTCTGCGCCATGGCTCTCGCAATTATTCTGGGACCGCGTCTGGGCAAGTATGGTCCCGGAGGAAAAATCCGCGTCTTCCCTGCCCACAATATCGTGTACGTTGTGACTGGCACATTCATCCTGCTTTTTGGATGGATGGGTTTCAATCCCGGTTCCACCCTCGGAGCTACGGATCTTCGCATCTCCGTCGTCGCGGTCAACACCAACCTGGCTGCCGTCGCCGGTTCCGCCACTGCTATGCTTTTGTGGTACTTCCTTTTCGGCAAGCCCGATATCACCATGGCCTGCAACGGAATGCTGGCGGGATTGGTCGCCATCACTGCGCCCTGCGCTTTCGTGTCTCCGACTTCGTCGGTAGTAATCGGTGTGCTGGCAGGTTGCCTGGTTTGCGTTGGAGTTCTCTTCAACGACCGTGTGTTCAAGATCGACGATCCGTGTGGCGCGATTTCCGTACACGGCTATTGCGGATGGCTCGGCGCGGTCAGCGTAGGAATCTTTGCTGACGGTGCCTACGGGGCAGGATGGAACGGCGTGGGTGCGACTTCCTACTTGGGCCACGCGGGTCAAGGCGTGACGGGTTTGATCCATGGCGATACGCGTCAGTTTTTTTGTCAGCTGATGGGAGCAACCCTCTACGCGGTCTGGGCGTTTGGCGCAACCTATGTCGTCTTCTGGTGCGTCAACAAAGTCAAGAGCATGCGTGTGCCGCCGGAAGTGGAAGAAGAAGGTCTCGACGTTCCGGAGTTCGGAATGGAAGGGTATCCGGAAGACGCGGTGGTGACGGCGTCGTACTGAAAACGCGCCGCCCTAGCGCGACGGGTCTGGAAGAGACGCCGAGGATTTGAGTTTGGAACAAAACCTAAAGCTGAATTTACCGCACCAGCGCGCCCGTGCTGGCAGTTGAGTGTGATTGAAATCACAAAAAAGTTAGTTGTTTCCTAGTAGTGATTGGCCGCTCGCCACTGCGTAGAATTGCGGGTCGCCGATCATGAATCCTAAATGGAACGGCCAGTTCTCGTGCTTTGATCTCGTAGCCCGAACCGATGCGTGCGCCAGCAGCGTGGTTCGAGTTGGCAATCTCGAGATCGGTGGCGGCGATTTCATCGTGATGGCCGGGCCGTGCGCCGT
>DATFZA010000332.1:0-3840 GCA_035314765.1 Bryobacteraceae bacterium | reverse complement strand
TCATCGGACAAGCGCACGCCGCATTCTTCGCAGAACACATCCTCCGTGGGCAAGGTTGCGCTGCAAGCCGGACACTGCGTCATCGGTCAGTCCTCACGGCTTTAATCACAACCACGTCCTCGGTCGAACGCGATTAGCCTCATCCACCAAAGGGATTTTCTCCGCGTCGGAAGAAATATGCGCCATATTGCGTAAGCATTGTTCCAGTCCTTCACGCACTTTGCGTTCCTGGAAGCGTTGACCCAGAATGGCGACGGTCGGGGCGGGAGGAACCCGTTTCTCGATCAACAGGTGCAGCGCAGTCTCGAACACCTGCCGCGCCAGCCGGAACCGGTCGATGGTATCCACGTTCATACTTTCGATCAATGTGGACACCTCTTTCAGCTCAGCCGGTCCAGGAACCGAGTAGGTTCGATCCATCAGCGCGCGCGTCGCTTCCACCTGGGCACAGGCGTAAGAGCTGGATGACGGGGGAATCCGGTTGAGCGCCTCCACCGCACCTTTCCGGTCGCCGAGCGCGCAGCGGCAACGAGCCAAGCCGAAAATCGCGCTGATATAACTGGGATCGGTCCGGCTGATCCGGTCATACATCTCGCTGGCCCGCTGAAATTCGCGGACTGATTCCTCAGCCAGAGCGAATGCCAACTGCGGAGCGATCTCGCCAGGCAGTTCCGAGTACACCTCATTAAAAATTGGCTCGGCCTTTCCGGCCGCTCCGCCAGCTAGCGCAGCCAGGCCGCGATACCAGGAAACTCGCCAATCCCATCCTTGTTCCGCTTCCAGATTGGCGAGTATCATTTCCGCGTCCCCGCTGGCGCTACTTGAAATCAGACACTGCGCCAGGCGCAATTTGGCTTCCGCGGACTTCGGAAACCGGTCGGAGATTTGCTTCAAGACGGCGGTTCTCTGGCCCGAATCGGGAATCGCGCTTGCGTTGAGCACAGCGTTCACCGCCGGATCGGTACGATCAATCGCGGGAACCGGCAGGTGCCGGAAATCCGGTTTCACGGGAGCCATGCTGCCGTTATGCGAAAGAGCCAGCATGTCGCCACCGAAAAGAGCGCTGGCGCCGGGCCGCGGCGAATTGGTTTCGAGCGCGGCCACTTCCCGCAACACTCCTAGCAGCTGGTCCGCCATTTCATCGGCGGAAGAAAACCGGTCGCTCGGGCTTTCCGCGGTCGAGCGCAATAGAAACCGGTATAGTGACTCATTCTGCGCCATCGCCTTTTCTTCCCCGGCGCCGGGAATGGTGAAGCGACGTTCTTTGGTGAACCCGGGAATGTTCATCACCAGAACGGCCAGCGTTCTGCCAACCGTAAACAGGTCGGAAGACACCGTCGGGCCTTCACTTGCTTCCGGCGCGCTGTAGCCGACGGTTCCATAAATATCGCCGCCCTTGTCGTCGATGCGCCGCACGGCGCCAAGATCGATGAGCTTGACGTCGTTCAACTCCAGCATGATGTTGTCGGGCTTAAAGTCGCAATACACAAAACCTTGTTGGTGAAGGTAGGAGAATGCGCCCAGGATCCGATGGATGTAGGCGATGGCTTCACTCGGAGGCAGCGGCCCGCGTTCCCTGCGGATACGCTTGAGGGTTTGGCCACCCACATACTCCATGACAATGTAGCCTTCAGCGCCGTGCTGAACGAAATTGTAGATGCCCAGTATATTGGGGTGCTTGAGCGCCGCGAGAAACTGGCGTTCGGCAACCGCTACAGCAGCACTGGCCTCGTCTTGTACGTTCAACAGCCCTTTGAGGACGACATAGCGCGACAGCACCTTGTCGAAGGCCAAATAGATCCAACCCAGCCCGCCATAAGCGATGGCGCCCTTAACCTCATATTGGTTCGCGACCAGATTGCCGGGCGCCAGCGTGGCCACCAGCGAATATTTCTGGCCGCACTTACCGCAGAAACCCTTCTCGCGAGTCAGGGGCTGATTGCAATTGCTGCAGAAACGTTTGCCCTCCGGCACTTTGATTTCCTTCATCAGCGCCAGCTCTGGCGCGGTGGAGGGAAGTTCGGGCACGGCGATGACGCCTGCGCCCAATTGACGCCGGCTGGTGCGCGTGGAATGATTGGTCGCGCGCCGGCTGGAGTGTGCTCCGGTGGAACGGTGCACCGCCGATGGCGTGGAAGACGAAAACGCCGCGGACGGCAAGAATGCCGCGGAGCGAGAATTTCCAGCCGGCGTCAAAGCCGCGGTAGGAGCGGTGACCACTGGCGGTTGCGTCGCTTGCGGCCGTTGCGCCTTAGTGGCCGCCGCCGCGTGCCCGCATACGCTGCAGTAACCCTCTTCAATGACGCCCGAGCATCCGGGCTGTTTACAGCTTGCTACTGGCATAGGAGACGACTCAGCCGTTTCTCATATTCCCGCACGATTTGTTCCGCTTGATCGATGGAGGTCGGGTTGGTCTGCAGCATACTGCGCGCCTGCTTGCCGAGCCTCGAAAGGTCCGCATCCTCTGACTTTCCCTTGGCCACTGCTTTCGCTTTCAACGCATCCAGGCGCCCGCGCAGCTCGCGCCGCAGCAGAACCGGTTGGTGATTCGCATCGGCTGCTTCCATCTCCGATTGTAAACAACGCCCGGCGCTTTCCTTCCAGCGATCGATGCCGATGGCCACGGCATCCCATGCGCCTTGGTCCATTTTCGCGTTCAAAGTTTTCAGCCATTGATCGAGCGCCGAGATCGTTTCCGCCGGGCACGGCTGCCGCAGTTGGGCATTCTGGATTTTGCCGCTCGCTTCAGTAAAGGACTGATTGGCGCGGTCGTGCGCAACACCTAAGGCAGCAAGGGTTTGTGCGGCATTATTCATCTCTAACTTTAATGTCATTTTGCGGGCCGCCAGTTGGCTGAGTGCGGCGGTTTCCGCTTGCGCGCCCAGCGGGTCGGTGGCAATCAATTGACGGGCCGCGTCGATGCGCGACTGCAGGCCCTGAAGTTCCCGCTCCACAGCATCGAGATGGCTCCCAAGCTGCCGCCAAGCCGAATCCACGTTGAGGACCACTTCTTTGGCCGCGCTCAGACCCTGGTTCAGTTTGTCGAGCAGTTCGTCCGGTGTTTCGGAGGCGCCGTTCGGGGGTTTGGTGAGGATCCGCTGCACCTGATCGATCTTCTCGGGAGACGTGAAAAGCCGGGTGATCTCTTTACGCGCTTCTTCCGCCCGCGCCAGGCGAGCTTGCAGCCGGTCATAGTAATCGAAAAGGTTCACCATGGAGGCGAGCATGGGTTCGACTCGCGCCAGAGTGATGCCGGTCAAATCCGACCGCCCGGCTAGTTCGAGGTAAGTAGGATGACTGCGCAGGTCCACCAGGTTCTGGGCGGCGGCTTCCAGCTTGCCTCGCCATTGCGCCAGGAGCTGGTCGATCTGATCAAGGGTCATGCGGTGCCATAACAGGATACGGCAGTTGCGGGGAATAGGTTTAGGGAAAGTGGGGGTGGGAGGGAGAAGACGAGGCGAAGACTCAATCCCGCGATCATCCTTTGCCAACGTCATCCAGTTCCATACAATTCAGCGCCAATATGCTAATACGCGTTTGTGCGTACGACCATCGATTTGCCGGACGATCTGATCCGGGAAGTGAAGGCAGTCGCGGCGAGGCGAGGGACCTCGCTGAAGACGGTCATACGCGCGGCGCTGGAAGAAGAGATCCGCAAGACGGAGCGTAAGGCCGGCCGCCGGGTGAAGTTTCCGCTGCTGGCGTCGGACCAGCCCGGCAGCCTGAACCTCACCAATGCCGATATCGAAGATCTTTCTGCCTGACGTGAACGTTTGGCTGGCATTGGCCTCCAGGCGGCACGTTCACGCGTCAGTGTGCGGCGGTTGGCTGAACTCCATC
>DATFZA010000331.1:0-4884 GCA_035314765.1 Bryobacteraceae bacterium | reverse complement strand
GAGCGCTCTCCGCTGAGCACGCGCGAGCGGGAGATCGTTCAACTGGTCGCCCAAGGCTACAAGAACAAGGAAATGGCCGAGAAGATGTTCATCAGCGAGCAGACGGTGAAGAACCATCTGCACAATATCTTCGACAAACTGGGCGTGTCGGACCGGCTGGAGCTGGCCCTGTACGCTATCCACAAGGGCCTGCACCTGGCGGCCGAACGCTAGAATCGAATCGGAGTACCATGGCCCAGTCGCTGGGCTGCCGCCGATTGCCCCTTTGAAGGCGTTACGCTGAATTAGGACGGTCCACCAGCAGGTGTTCCCTCCCAGCGCCGGAAGAATCCATGAACGCCGACACCCGCTACTCACGTCCAGGCCCTGGTCGATCAGTTACCACCCGTGCAACTCAAGCTAGCGCTATCCTTGCTCCTCTCGACGATGAGCCGTTCACCGAGGAAGATCGTCAGGCCGTGGCCGAAGCCGACGCTTGGCTCAAGCAGAACGAACCCATTCCACTCGAAAACATCTTGGCGGATTTCGGCCTGACTAAGACCGATTGGGACACGATGGCCAAAACGCCGCTACCTGAGGAGAACGGCAAGGGGAATGCGCTTTAAGCGCTTGCAAGGCTTCGATCCGCCACTCTGCCTCCGCACTCAGCACTACCGCATGATCTTCAGGGATCTCGGTGAATCCATCCAAGTCACCCGAGTCCGCAACTGCCAGGACGCCTACAAAGTGAGCCCGGCCCGCCACGCTCGATTCGTCGGTCGGTCTGAAGGCGGACAACATGATTGCCTGGGCGTGCGCTATCAATAGATTGGATCGGCGTGCTATTGCTGCTGTTGCTGGGCAGCCACCTCGGTTCCCGCGGCGGGGCCTTCGATGACCGCCGTCCAATCCTCTTCATGAATCTCGGTCTCGGGCGGTGGAGGCGCGTCGGAGGGTGTTACGCGCACCACCACCGTTAGCTCGCCCTGCGCCTCGCCCTTAAAGACCCCGCGCGACGGAGGCACGTCGGCGTAGTCGCGGCCCACCGCGGTCCGGACGTGCCGTTCGCTGGCCAAGACGTTGTTGGTTGGGTCGAGGCCGATCCACCCCAACCCAGGCATCCACACTTCCACCCAGGCGTGCGTGGCGCCCTCGGCCGAGTGATCCTCCTTGCGATGGAACAGATAGCCGCTGACATAGCGCGCGGGAATGCCTTTCTGCCGGAGCAGCGCAAGCATAATGTGGGCGAAATCCTGACACACGCCTTTACGGCTGTTGAGCGCGTCGTCGATGGGAGAATCGACGCGCGTGCTCTTGGGAACATACGCCAGCGCATCGAAGAGCGAGAGGTTCAAGTCCAATACGAATTGCATCGGATCGCGCTTGCGCGCGTCCTCGGCCGAACCTAGATCCAATTCCTCGGCGAAAGCCAGCAGCGCCGGCGTGGGGCACGCGAAGTGGCTGGGAGAGAGCATCTCCCACAAGTCGATCGCCGCGATATCGCGCGCCAGATCGTCCCATGCGTTGGGTCCCAGAACTTCTGGCAGGGGAGTCTGAGGCTGAACATCCACCATCGCTTCCGCCGTGATCACCAGTTGGCGATGCTGGCCGGGAACGTCAAAATGATGCACAATGTTGCCGAGATAATCGCGGTAGGAAAACACGTTGCTGCGCGGCTTAACCTGCAATTGAAAGTTCAAGCAGCGCTGCGTGCCCTCGGAGCGCGGCTGCATTCTGAGTTCAAAGATGCTCTCGCTGATAGGCGCGTTATAGCGGAACTTGGTGAGATGGTGGATGGAATAAAACATTATGGAGTTACACGTATCGGAAAGTAGCAGTGCCGTCGAATCTGGGGCGGGTTGTTAACCTGCCGCGGGTTGGTAACCCGCGCGGGGGCGGCTTTACAAGCCGCCGCAGGATGCCCTCCTGCCCCACAAACAGACCATGACAGGTGCTGGTTTACAAGCATCATTTAGCGTGCGGCCAGCGCCGCCTCAATCGGATATTGCACATAAACGTTATATATGGAGCTGTGGATCTGGACACAAGTCCGCTGCACTTCGCTCAAAAAGCCATGCAGATTGCCCACGATTTCCTCCAGGGGCGCGTAAGTCAGACTGGAACTCAAACGTCCGGCAAGTCTGGTCACGTTGGCCGACCGCGCGGTGTCGGTTGCGCGATGAATAGTCTCCAGACTGTCCTGTACGGCGTCGGCGGCGAAGCGGATGGAGTGGGGAAAGTCCGGATTGAGCAACAGAAAATCGGCCACGCGGCCGGGCCGCAAATCGGCCGTATAAACCTTGCAGTAGGCTTCAAAGGCGGTACAGCAGCGCAACAGACCGGCCCATTCCACATGCACGGCGGAGTCGATCACGCCGTCGGGATTCTGCGGATACTCCCGGAAATGCGCGTCCACCAGTTGAGCGGTGGCATGCGCGCGCTCGAGAAAACGCCCCACCTGGATAAAATGCCATCCTTCGTCGTGGCTCATCGTGCTATCGGTCACGCCTTGAAACAAGTGCGATTTGCGTTTGATCAGGCCCAAAAATTCGGTTGGCTGGCCGGCCCACAATCCGGTGAGTTCCTCGCTGCGGGATTCGTGGTACATGCGATTCAACTGCTCCCACATTTCGGAGCTGATCTGTTCCCGCACTTGCCGCGCGTTCTCGCGGGCCGAAACGATGCCGTCCATGATCTGGTCGAAGGCAAATTCCCGGGCTAAGGCAAACACGTCGCCTTTCACCGGTTCCTTGTTCCCCAGGGCGGTCAACACCATCGACCACCGCCGGTCGACCGAATCCGGATCCTGTTCCAGCATCAAATTGAACTGCAGCTCCACCACTCGCGCCGCGTGCTCGGCCCGTTCCAGATAGCGGCTCATCCAGTACAAGCTATCGGCCACTCGCGACAACATCAGCTATGCACCACCCAGGTATCTTTGCTCCCGCCGCCTTGCGAGGAGTTCACGACCAGCGAGCCTTTCCGCAACGCCACGCGCGTGAGACCGCCCGGGACGATGGTGACTTTATCGCCGTACAAGATATACGGCCGCAAGTCCACGTGCCGCGGTTCAATGGTTCCGTCGTCCAGGAAACAGGGCGCCTTGGAGAGATTAATCGTGGGCTGGGCGATGTAGTTGCGCGGATCGGCTTCCACCCTCCGCCGGAACTCGTCTCGCTGCTCGGCGGAACTGTGCGGACCGATCAGCATTCCGTAGCCGCCCGATTCGCCGACCGCCTTCACCACGTAACGCTCCAGATGAGCGAGCACGTGCTGGCGCTCTTTGGGGTTGGTCATCAGGTAGGTTTCCACATTGTCGAGAATCGGATCCTCGTTCAGGAAATACTTAATGAGCTTGGGCACGTAGGCGTAGAGCGCTTTGTCGTCGGCCACGCCGGTGCCGATAGCGTTCGAGATGCTCACATGGCCGGAACGGTAGGCATTGAACAAGCCGGAGCATCCCAGGCCGGACGCGGGATCGAAAATCAGCGGATCGATAAAATCGTCATCCACGCGCCGGTAGATCACATCCACGCGGCGCAGACCGCCGGTGTGGCGCATGTAGACGTAGTTGTCATGCACCACCAGATCGCGCCCTTCCACCAGTTCGATGCCCATCTGGCGCGCCAGATATGCGTGTTCAAAATAGGCTGAATTGTAGACGCCCGGGGTAAGCAGGACAATAGCCGGATCGGGCCGTCCGTCGGGCGCCAGAGAGCGCAAAGTGGCCAGCAGGGCTTCGCCGTAGTAGTCGATGGGCCGCACACCCGCCAGATGAAACAGACTCGGAAACACGCGTTTCATGACCTGGCGCGAAGTCAACATGTAAGAGACTCCGCTAGGCACGCGCAAGTTGTCTTCAAGCACCACGAAGCGGCCGTCGGGCTCGCGAATCAAATCGGTTCCCGCCACGTTGACGTACGCGTCGCGAGGGACGTCGAAGCCGCGCATTTGCCTGCGGAAATGGCGGCAGGTGTAAACCATCTCGCGCGGCACGATGCCATCGGAAAGGCAGCGGCCGGCGTTGTAGATATCCCGCAAAAACAGGTTTAGCGCGGTGATGCGCTGGGTCAGCCCGCGCTCGATGGTTTCCCACTCTTCGCTGGTAATGATGCGGGGCAGCAGATCGTGCGGAAAGATGCGCTCCGTGCCTTCCTCCCGTCCATAAACGGTGAAGGTGATGCCCTGATGCAAGAAGCTGACATCGGCCGCCTGCTTGCTGTGGCGCATCTCATCCCACGGCAGCGCGAGCAGCATCTCGAACAGCGCCCGGTAGTGAGGACGAGGCTTTCCGGGGGCCTCGAACATCTCGTCATAAGCGCCGTCGAGCACGTAGTTTCGGAATAAGTTGGACGACATGTTAGTGACGTCGAATCGGGGTGCAGCCATCTTAAATTACCTCTTCGACGGGGAAGCGGGGAGAAACGTTAAGATTATCAGATTCGCCGGGCGGCGATACGGGTTAGCGCCTTGCGGCACGCGGCTCAAAGACTCCTTCTGATTTCCTTAATTCCATACCCCAGCCGGCGGCGAAGCAGGGTTCTCAGCGTGACGCCATCGGCGTAGCCGACGCGGACTGCGATCTCTTCGACGCTCTGATCCGTGGTCTTCAACAGATGCACCGCGCGCTCCACGCGCAAATCCTGAAAATAAGACAGCGGCGACTTTCCCAGCACCGCACGCATGCGGCGAGCCAGCGTTCTCTTGCTCGACGAAATAGCGGCCGCGGCATTTTCGAGGGAAAACCCAAGTGTAAGCGCACCGCGCGCCCAACGCTCGAACCGTTCAACCAGTGGATCGGAATGGGCCAGATGATCGACCAGGATATAGGCAGACTGTGACGGCCGTGAATCTACCACCAGATACTTTGCGGTCAGCGCGGCCAGCCTGGGACTTTTCTGCCTG
>DATFZA010000330.1:0-21838 GCA_035314765.1 Bryobacteraceae bacterium | reverse complement strand
CCTGTTTGTCGGCCAGCCAGCAGAGTTCATCCAACAATTGATGATCCTGGCGGAAAACGCGGAGGCGGCGCAGCGCCAACTCTAGCCGGTTTTCTAGCCCCGAACGTCAGCGAGGGGAAGTGCTCCCGGCCTTCCCCTCGCTGACGTTCGGGGCCAGATGGACGCTCAGGGCGGCCGTTTCCGGCGCTATACTGGGCGCAACATGCGTCGATTTCTTTTTGTATTTACCACCTTTGCTCTTCTGGCATCTGCCCAGCCGGGGCCTTACAAGGTTCTCAAGACGGCGAAGGCCGGCGGAGCGGGCGGCTTTGACTATGTATACGCTGACGAAGCCGGTCGCAAGCTCTATGTGGCGCGCAGCGGGCCGTCGGCGCGGATTTCGGTCTTCAATCTGGACACTCTCGAGCCCGCCGGCGAGATTCCCGGCGTAAGCGCCCACGGCGTCGTGGTTTCGGCCCAGAGCAATCACGGTTTCGCCAGCAGCAAACCGGTAGTGATGTTCGACAGCAAGACGCTCGAGGTGATCAAGAAAATCGACGTCGAGGGCGGCCCGGACGGCATGCTCTACGATGCGTTCAACGATCGCGTGTATGTGCTCAGTCACCGGGCGCCGAACGCGACAGTCATCAACGCGGCCGATGGCTCGGTGGTGGGCACCATCGATTTGGGCGGTGCGCCGGAGCAAGCCGTCAGCGATGGCAAAGGGCGCCTCTACGTCGATATCGAGGACAAAGGAAACATCGCTGTGGTGGATGCCAAGACGCTCACGGTCACGGCGCACTACGATCTCGAAGGCAAGGGCGGCGTGTGCGCGGGGTTGGCCATGGATGTGAAAAACAATATATTGTTCGCCACCTGCCGCAATCCCCAGAACATGGTGATCCTGAATGCAGCCGATGGCAAGATTCTGGACGCCCTGCCAATCGGGGCGGGCACGGATGGCGCCGTATTCAACCCAAAAACCCGGGAAGCGTTCAGCTCGCAGGGCGATGGAACTTTGACCGTCATCCAGGAGAAGAGCGCTTCGAGTTATGTAGTCGAGCAAAACCTCGAAACCATGAAGTCGGCGAAGACCTTGACTTTGGACGCCAAGACGGGCCGGATTCTGCTGATCGCCGCCGATTTTGCGGCGCCGTCGTCCCCGCCGCCCGCGGGAGGGCGGCCGGCGCGCGGGCAGATGGTGCCCGATTCGTTCTCGATTTTGCTGGTGGGAAAGTAGAAGCGCTTGCCCGACCTCCTGTGACAAACTACGGGTGTGCTCAGAAACATAGTTCTCCTCTCCGGTCTAGCGGTGGCCGCGGCGCGCGCGGAGGTGCACGCGCTGACGCTGCGGCAGGCGGTCCAATTGGCGCTCCAGCAAAACTCCGGCGTTGTGCTGGCCCAGTTGGATGAGCAGAGGGCCCGTGACGGGATTCGCGTCGCCAAAGACCCCTTTGTGCCCAAGCTCTATGGTGGCAGCGGGCTGGCCAAGACCTGGGGCTTTCCCGCCACCATTGGCGGAAACGCGCCGTCCATTTTCGAAGCTCGCGCCAACATGGCCATTTTCAACCGGCCCAAGAGCTACGAACTTGCCGAAGCGCGGGAGAATTCACGGGGCGCGGCCTTAGGAACGCAGTCGAAGAGCGAAGAAGCGGCCTATCAAACCGCCTCCTTGTTCCTGGACGTCGAACAGCTCCAGCGGGGCAGGGAACCGCTGGAGCATGAAGTGGAGGCTCTGGCCCGGGTGCTCGAATCCACCCGCTCGCGTATCGGCGAGGGCCGCGAGATTCCGCTCGAAGCCAAACGCGCCGAGCTGAATCTGGCGCGCGCCAGGCAGCGCATGGAAGCTTTGTCGGCCGATCTGGACTACGGCGAGGCCTCGCTCGCGGTCGTCCTCGGATATCCGCCCAGCGATCGCGTTCAACCATCTGAGGCAGCCGGCGATTCGCCGCTACCCGAGGCGCCGGAAACTTCCGAAGCAGCGATAACCACGGCCCTCGCCAACAGCAAGGAACTGCGCCGCCTGGAGTCGCAGATGCAAGCCAAGGGCCTGGAAATCCGGAGCTTTAATTCCTATCGCCTGCCGCAGGTAGATCTGGTCGCCCAATATTCGCTGCTGTCGAAATTCAATAATTTCCAAGACTATTTCAGAAGTTTTCAGCGCAACAACACTGAACTGGGAGTTTCGATCCAGGTGCCGCTCCTGGTGGGGTCCGCCGCCGCCGGTTACCGGGCACAGTCGCAAGACGATGCCGCCAAGCTAAGGACACAGATGCAGGCCACGCGCAGCCGCATTACTCTCGACACCCAACGAAGTTATCAGGACTGGAAGAAGGCGCAAGCGGCCACGGAAGTGGCCCGGCTGGACCTTGACCTCACCCGCGAGCAGGTGTCGGTCCTGTTGGCCCAGTTAGCGGAGGGCCGCGTACCCCAGCAGAGCGTGGATCAAGCCCGTCTGGCCGAACAGGAGAAGTGGATCGCCTTCTACGACGCTCAGAACACCGCCACGCGGGCGCGGTTCGCTGTTTTACGCCAGACCGGGACCCTGGTGTCCGGCCTGCGTTGAGCCGATATAATAGTGGATATTTCCCGTTGTTACGCTGGCCGTAACCGCCGCTCGGTTACGTGCTGCTTCCCCTCGCTAGCGTTTGGGGGAAAGCGGAGAGACATGCTGCGAAGATCGTGATTTACTCAAACACTACCCAAGCCGCCCAACCACGTTTCAGCAGCTTGCCTGCTAAATCCATGCTGCTAAAACGATTTACACTGTTCTGCCTGCTCTCGTTACTGCTGGCCGCCGCCAGTTGCGAGCGCGACCCCAAGGTCCTGCGACTGAAGTTCGTGGAAAAAGGCAACGACTATTTTCAGCGCCAGAAGTACAAAGAAGCGTCCATCATGTACCGCCGCGCCCTGCAACAGGACTTGCGCTACAGCGAGGCCTGGTATCGCCTCGGTCTGGTGAATTTGAAACTCGGTTTGCTCGGCGAAGCGCATAAGGATTTCGGCCGGGCCATCGAATTGGACCCGAGAAACCAGGATGCCGCGGTTGCACAGGGCGACCTGGTGGCAGCGGCCTATCGCGCCGATCCGCGGGGAAACGCGGCCCTGAAAGTCGAGTTGCGGGACATTGTAAAAACGCTGCTGAAGAGGAACCCCAACGATCCCGATGCCCACCGGCTGGAAGGAACGGTCGCCGCCGTGGACCGGGACTATGAGAAAGCGGTTGAAGAATTAAAGACCGCCAACGCTTTGGCGCCAGATCGTCCGGAAGTGGTCTATCTCCTGATGCAATCGCTGATCGCATCGGACCGCACGGACGAAGCCGAGAAGCTTGGGTTGCATCTGGTGAGCGTGAAAAAAGACGCCGGCGCCGTCTACGACAAGCTGGAAGAAATCTACCTCCGCTCCAACCGGATGGACCGGGCCGAGGAGACGCTACAACAGAAAGTTGCGAACATCCCCGACGGGATCAATTTAATCGAATTAGCCAAGTTCTACTTTATCGCCAAGCGTCCGGCGGACGTAACGGCAACCCTCAATCGCCTGACTGCCGAGCCGAAGAAATATCCCCAGGGTTACCTGTTGGCGGGCGACTACTACGCCAGCGTTCGCGATTTTCCAGCCGCGATTCAAGAGTATCAGCTCGGCGAGAAGAGCGACCCCAAGAGCAAACGCGTATACATGAAAAGGGAAGCCGCGTGCCTCGCCGACAGCGGTAAGTCCACCGAGGCCATAGCGCTGGTGGCGAAGGTGCTGAAAGACGATCCCAACGACGCCGAAGCGGCGGCGATTCACGCCTCGCTGGTGATGCAGATTGGCCCCAACAAGGACCAGATCAAGAGCGTGATCGCCGAACTGCAGCCGCTGGTCAATCGAAACTCCAGCAAGCCGCTGTTGCACTACAGCCTGGCGCGCGCCTACCGGCTGCAAGGCGATGCCGCCGGGCTCGAGCAGTCTCGCCTTCAACTCGAAGAGACCCTCAAATTGGACCCCTCCAACCTGGCTGCGCGCCTCGATCTGGCCCGCTTGCATCTGGACCGGGATGAAGGCGCAAAGGCGGTCGAGGTAGCCTCGGATGCTCTGCGCCAAAATCCCAACAGCCTGGGCGCCATGCTGATCAAGGGCTTCGGCTTTCTGCGCATCGGCGAGGCAGACAAAGCGCAATCCGATTTTCTGGGGATTCTCAAGGTCTACCCAGGCTCCAACGACGCGCACTATGGGCTCGCGATGTGCGGCATTCAGCAGAAGCGCTTCGACTTCGCCGCGAAGGAGTTTGAGGCGCTCATCAACGCCAAAGACCCGCGCGGGACAGAAGGCTTGCTGAAGTTGCGGCTGGCGGAAAACAAATATGATGAAGCGTTGACCCTCCTCCGCGACGAACAGAAGCAGTCGCCCGGCAAGATGCCGTTCGATTCGGTCGCAGTCATCCTCTTTCAGGCTGGGCGCTGGAAGGAGGCTGCGGCCGAGTATGACAAAGTGGTCACGCACCAACCGGGAAATGCCGACAACTGGATCCTCTTGGGTGAGGCCCGGGAAAAGTCGGGCGACTTGCAGGGGGCGCTCCAGGCGTACACCAAGGCGCGCGAGTGGGCCCCCAACAATGTGAATGCCGCCATGCTGGCGGGCAAGCTCTACGATACGCTGGACCGGCCCGCCGACGCCGTGAAGACTTACCAGGAAGTGTTGCGATTGCAGCCCAACGACGCCTATGCGTTGAACAACCTCGCTTTTCACAAAGCCGAAGACGGGTCGGACTTGAATGAAGCGCTGATCTATGCGCAACGCGCCCAGCAGCAGAAACCGGACGAAATCGATTTTCAGGATACCGCCGCGCTGATCTACATGAAGAAGAACTTGACCGACGAGAGCCTTAGAATTCTCCAAGGGGTGGTATCGCGCGAGCCGAATCGCCCCCTATATCGGTTGCACTTAGCCATGGCTTACTATCAAAAAGGGAACAAACCCGCGGCCCGGAAGGAATTGGAAGCCGCCGCAAGGAATAACCCGAACGCCCAGGAAAAGACGAAAATTCGGGAACTGCTGGGAAAGACCGGGTAAGCGTTCGTGTTAAGAGGTGGCACAGGCTTTAGCCTGTGCAGGCTAATCGGTTGGCGCAGGCTTTAGCCTGTGCAGGATAATCGGTTAAGAGGTGGCACAGGCTTTAGCCTGTGCAGGCCAGTCGGTTAAGAGGTAACACAGGCTTTAGCCTATGCAGGCCAATCGGTTAAGAGGTGGCACAGGCTCTAGCCTGTGCAGGCTAATCGGTTACCTGTGCAGGCTAATCGGTTAAATGATTGGCGCGCTCCGCACCGCGCCCTTTAGGTTCTTTGAGTAGTCGCAAAACGGAGCGCTGGGGCAGCTTACAGTTCCGCGGTGAGGGCCACTCCGGCGCCCTTTGCGGGCAAGTTGGGAAAAGGTGAAGAAGTCGATGTTTAGTCGAAAAGCATTGCCTGGTCGAAAAGTATTGCCTGATCGTAAACTATTGCCGTGCTGGATAGCCGTATCTTGCATATTGCCGCTCGCGCTGATCCTGTCGAGTTGCGATCGGGACCCCAAGGTCGCGCGTGTGAAGTACGTCGCCAACGGCAACAAGTACTTCGCGAAGGGCAAGTTTAAGGAAGCTTCGATCATGTATCGGAGAGCCCTGCAAAAAGACCTGCGCTACGGGGAAGCCTGGTACCGGCTGGGACTCACAAATTTACGGCTGCAAGAGTTTGGCGAAGCTCGCAAGGATTTTCTCCGGGCCATGGACTTGGACCCGGCCAACCTGGACGCGATCGTCAAAACCGCGGACCTCGATCTGGCCGCCGCCCTGGTCAGTCCCAAGCAAAAAGACAGGGCGGTAGCCGATCTGAAAGATCTGGTGGCCACGCTGAAGAAGCGCTCTCCGGAAAACTACGATTACTACCGGTTGGCGGGCTACTTGGCGTTGTTCGACAAAGATACTCCGGGAGCGATTGAGAACTTCAAAAAAGCGAATACGGTCAAGCCGGAACAATCCGATCTCGTTCTCATTTTGGTGCAGACCCTGCTATCGGACGGCAAACCAGATGAAGCGGAGAAGTATGCCCGCGCTCACATCGCCAAGGTCAAAACCTACGGGCCGATGTACGACGTTCTCTACACCAGCTTTGTCCGGCAAAAGCGCTTGGACGATGCCGAAAACATCTTGAAAGAGAAGATTGCCAACAACCCCAAGGAGGGCCCTTACCTGACGCAGTTGGCCCTGCACTATGCCCTCACAAACCGTAAGCCCGATATGGAGGCCACGCTGCACCGGCTGATTGCAGACCCGGCGACTTTTCCCAATGGACACCAGTTGGCGGGCGATCTGTACTTCCAGCTTCACGATCTTGACAATGCCTATGGGCAATACGCGGCCGGCGAGAAGGAGAGCCCCAAACAGCACCGGCTTTACACCACGCGAATGATCGAAGTACTCACACAGCAGCGCAAGATTCCCGAGGCCACCAAGCTGGCGGAACAGTTGGTGAAGGAGGACCCCAAGGATCCCGATGCCATTTCCATGCACGCCACGCTGGAGTTGCAGGATTCCGACAAAGCCAAAGCGAAACAGGTCGTCGCCGAATTGCAACCGCTGGTGGTTAAGTATCCCAACCGCGCTGCGGTCCACTTTAACCTGGGGCGCGCGTACATGATTCAAGGCGACCCGGGCAGCAGAGAACAGGCTCGGCTGCAAATGGAAGAGGCTCTGAAAATCAGGCCGAATTATGCGCAAGCCAAGTACTTTCTCGCCGAGCTGGCCTTGGATCGCGGAGATTCCGCCAAAGCCCTCCAACTCGCCGACGATTTTCTTACCCTGGACAAGAACAACCTTGGCATTCAGCTCGTTCGAGCGAAAGCTCTGATCGGAATCAATGAAAAAGAGAAATCGCGCGAGCAGCTCAACGCCATCCTGCATACCGTGAACCCTTCCTCGAGTCTCGGGGCGAAGAGCGTCTGGATGGAGTCGAAGTACTTGCTGGGAGCTTTGGATCTCGACCACAAGAACTATCCCGAGGCGCTGTCTGAATTCGAAGAAATAAAGAAAGCGGGCAACCCCAACGGGATTCTCGGGATTGTCGAGGTGCAGGTAGCCCAACGCAAGTTTGACGAAGCCGAGAAGTCCATCCGGGAGCAGTTAAGCCTCACTCCGGATCGTCAGGACTTCCAGATCGCTCTGGCCAACATTCAGGTGTACGCCAAGAAATATAAGGAAGCCGAAGCAACCATCCTGAAAGTGATAGAAAAGAATCCGAAAAACCCAGCCCTATATACCAAGCTGGGTGAGACGCGGAGGCGGTTTGGCGACAATCCTGGCGCGATCGCGGCTTTCAAGCAGGCGCACGATCTGGCCCCCAACGAAATCGCTCCTTTGCTCCAGTTGGCCATGGCCTATGACGAAACCGGCCGTAATGAAGAGGCCCGCCGGTACTACGAGGAGGTTTTGAAAATCAACCCCGACCAGTATCAGGCCTTGAACAACCTGGCTTATTTGAAGGCCGACGCGGGAGTGGACCTCGATCAGGCGCTGACATTCGCTCAGCGCGCCGAGCAGGCCAATCCCAATAATCTCGATATCAAAGATACGGTCGGGTTTATTTACTATCGCAAGAACCTGACCGACGAAAGCATCCGAATGCTCAGGGAATTAGTCGCGCAAAGACCGGAACGGGCTACTTTCCACCTGCATCTGGCCATGGCGTACTTCCAAAAAGGCGACAAAGGTCAAGCCAGGAAGGAACTGGATGCCGCCACCCGCTATTCCCCTTCCGAGAAGGAACAGCTTCGCATCAAGGAACTCAACTCGAAGCTCGGATGACGCATCAGTGAAGTTACCGGTCACGGCCGCTGCCGCCCGCAGCGCGTCGGCAGCCCTGCCGTACGTCGTCCCTTTCGCCGTATTCCTGGGCTTCCTGGCTTTGCAGAAGATCGTCTCTCCTCCGCCCGAGATCGAGTTGCCTCTGCGGGTTGTCTTGCTGGCCGCCGTACTGGTGTTTTTCTCGCGCCCCGTGCTCAATCTGCGCAGTTCGTCGACGCTCAACAGCACGCTGCTGGGCCTGATCGTCTTCGTAATCTGGATTGTTCCCGATCTCTTGTTTCCCTCGTATCGGTCCAGCTGGCTATTTCAGAACTGGTTCACCGGGCAGTTGCAGAGTTCCATCCCCGCGCAATCCCTTTCGAATCCCGTCGTGCTCTGGAGCCGCATTGTCCGCGCCGTGGTTCTGGTGCCGATGATCGAAGAACTGTTCTGGCGCGGATGGCTGATGCGCTGGCTGATCCAACCCCACTTCGAGCGCATTCCGATCGGCGCGTACGCTCCCGCGGCATTTTGGACCACGGCCGTGCTCTTCGCCTCCGAGCATGGGCCATTCTGGGATGTAGGCTTGGTCACCGGCATCCTTTATAACTGGTGGTTGGTCCGCACCAAGTCGCTGGGCGATTGCATTTTGGCGCATGCGGTAAGCAACGCCTGCCTGTGCGGCTATGTGGTCGCGACTCAGCGCTGGGAATATTGGCTTTAGCTTAGGACCTGTCATGAAATGAAACAACCTTGCCTTTACTTGGCCTGCTCCCTGACGGTCGCGGCTCGGTCACGCCTTCTGAGCCGCGACCGTCAGGGAGCGGTTGAATCGGTTGTTTCATGACAGCCCTTCCCTATGTCCGAACCGTCGCCCGCTCTTCCATCAATTGACAGATCCGGTGCAAGCTGGCTTCATCCACCGGTTTAGACAGCACGAAGCCTTCGCTATTCTGGAAACTGCGCGCCAGATCGGCGTCGTACCCGTCGGTCAACAGAACCACGCCGTTGACATTGCCGCGAACCCGCTCGTAGAATTGCACCCAACTCCAACCGGGCAAGCGCACCGAACAGATGGCCAGGTCAAAGCGCATGCGTTGCGTCAGGTCCACGCCTTCTTCCCCGTTGCTCAAGGGGATCACGCGGTCGCCGCGGGCGCTCAACAACTGCACGATCTGGCGCTGTGACCGGTTATCGGGCTCGACCAGAAGCACGGTGAGCTGGCGCGGCGCGCCCGGTTGGCCGCCGCGATTCTCCTTGGCGAGGACATCGAGCGCGGGCAGTTCCAGTTCAAAGCGCGCTTTGCCTTGCGCGCCGCGGGAGGCGCGGAAATCGCCGCCGTGGCTCTGGACAATTCCCCGGCACACCGCTAGTCCCAGGGCTACCGGATTGGACAGGTCGTCGCCGGGTTCCGTCATCAGCGGCTCATTGGCCCGGGTGTTGTAAACAATTTCGATCAATATCCGGCGCGCCAATTGGCCGCTGGTAATGGAGATTACTTTTTCTCTCGCTTCGACAGCGGCGTGTTCGGCTTCCACCAACAAATTTAGCAGCACCTGCTCCAGTTGTCCCTGCGAACCAAGCACCATCAGAGGACTGCGCGCAGCCACTTGCAGGTGAACCTCAATGCCTTTCTGCTCCAGTTCCCGCGCTCGGAACTCCAGCATGCTCGCCAGCACTTGTCCCATGTCGACCGGTTGCGCCTCGGCCTTCTCAATATGGGCAAAGGAAACCAGACGCGCGACAATTTCTGAAGCCCGATGGGCCTCTTTGCTGATGGTTCGGAGCTCCGGCTCCAGGCCCGGCACGGCTTCGGAAAGCAAGTGCGAGGTCAAAGCTCCGATGATGCCGAGCGGCGCCTGCAGCTCATTGGCGACGCCCGAGATCAGTTGGCCCGTGGCGGCCAGCTTTTCGCTGCGAAAAAGCTGCTCGCGAATGCTGTGCTGCTCCTGGAGCTTCAGCGCGGTCGCCACCTGGTTAGCCAGGTGCTGCATCGCCGACTGCTCCTCGGACGTGAACGCGTGACTGTGTTCCGGATCCACGATTTCGAGAATCCCCAGCGGCTCATTTTGCGCCAGCATGGGAACCAGCAGCATGCCGCGCGCCGTCCCGGCCAGCGCGCCTCGTCCGAATGGATTGCGCCGGCTATCGGGAATCGCCATCAAGGTGCGATTCCGGAAGCACAGCGCCAGGTTGGAAGCGGCGGGTCCGCTCGGCGCATCGACATCCACCAGCCCCGGACCCTCGCCCGTCGGCTCCTGAACGCTTTCCAGAGCATGCGCTCGCCGGTTGAACAGGTATATGTTGATGCTGGTCTGCGGCAGTAGCTTGGGGAGAGTAAGATTCAGCTTGCGCAGAATTTCGGCGGGAGAGTTGGACGCGATCACCTCTTCTCCCAGCGTGTTGAGCAGCCGCATGCGGCGGTGTTGATCGCGCAATCGGCGGTCGCGGACCCACCAGACGCCGGTGACCAGAATCAGTACCATCAGGCTCATCACCAGCCGGCGGGGCGGAATCAGCCAGCCTTTGCGCACCAACGAGACCGCCTCCGCATTCGGAATCAGCACCTGATAAGACCCTTCGTATGGTGGCAGCGTGCAGTATTGATTGCCAATGCCAGTGACGCGGACCGTATCGCCCGCCCCGAACTTGCCCAACCCTGGACCGTCCTCGCGCCTGGCTTTGGGCATGAACACGCTAACCGTGCGGCCGCGCTCTTCCAGGTCAAACATGTCCCCGCCTGCGTCTTGCCCCACCTCGGCGATTTTGCTTTCCACCGTAATCAAAACGCCGAAGTATCGGTACGAAGCCAAGTCGCCGACGGAAACAACCTTCGGTTGCGGCGCCGGACCGGAGCCGATTTTTCTAATCTCGTCCGGATGCAAGATAGGACTGCCGCCGCGCTTATAGATTGTGCCGCTGGCTTCTATCCAATCGCCAGGAGAAAACGAGCGAATCGCCTGCATGGTTCCCGATAGGAGCATGCCATAGCCCTCGGCGTCTTGAATGGGAAGATAGTACGCATCCATGATCCAGATCGGCGCCGCGGAAATCTGACCCTGGATCGCCACCTGCTGGCCTTCCATCGCCGGACCAAAATCCGTACCCGCGCGGGAATTGGCCTGCTCCAGAGGCACACGAATCTGCGCCGCGCCAAAGCTGAGCGTGAGGAGCCAAAGGATACTAAGTCTCATCGCCTTGTTTCTCGTTTCGCACCAGCGCCGGGGCGCACAGGCAAGTCCGCGACGCGGATGGGGACACAGCGGGCTCGATCCCGAACTCCTTCGCTCAAAATTATCGTAGCTGTGTCCCCTGGCGCTTGGCCGGCGCTTGGTGCGGGACACGCTTCCACACGCGCGGAAAGGATGCGAAGTTTCATCGTAGCCCGCCGTCCGGCCACAGGCTCTCCAACCAAGCGCGGAGATTCATGTCCCGAAAGTCCCGAATCAACAGATCCACGCCTCTCAATTCCGTCGGATGTGTCAAGACGCCAACCACCTGGGCGCCCGCTGCCAAGCCCGCTGCGACGCCAGCGGGCGAGTCTTCAAAGATGACGCAATCAGTTATACCGACGCCGAGCAATTCCGCCGCCCTTAGGTATATATCGGGAAAAGGCTTCGGCCGCTGTACCTGTTGACCGTCCAGAACCACATAAAAGTGGTGGCGCAGGTCACTCCCGTCCAAGATCAGATCGATGTTGGGGCGCTCGGCGTTAGAAGCGACAGCCTTCTTAACCGCTGGATAGGATTGAAGAAAATCTTCTACTCCAGGCACAAGCTGGCGCCGTACCACCGGGCGCATCATCTCGCGGTATAGCTTTTCCTTCTCCGCGCCATGCCAAGTCACTTGCGCATCGGTCAAATCTGGTCCGATCCACTCCCGAACGATCTCGTCATTCCGGCGCCCATGCATGCGCTCCGCTATATCGACGGCAGACGTTCCTAAGCGCTGAAGATAAATGCCCCAGGACTCGATGTGTAGAGGCATCGAGTCAACGATCACTCCATCCAGGTCGAAAATGAGGGGCACGTATGCAAGGGTACCAGTACTTCTAATAAGCTTGAAATCGGATTCGCGCTACGGCATCCTACAAACAGTCCACGAAGATGTCTTTCCTCGTTCTGCTCAAAGACGGCCAATTCTTGATCGTCGAGTGTGCTTGGAGAGAGATTTTCGACGTCGCCAAAGAACGGGACGCGGGAATATGTGGCGTATTTGAAGAGCTCGCGCTCGCTGAAGCTATGGTCGTTCGGGAGCAAGACCGCGTAACCAGGTGAAATTTCTTGCTCACTTACTTGCCGGCGTGGTCTTCAAGGGGACGCTCTGGCTGGCCGGCAGGGCTTCGCGCCACGCCTTTATCGCTTCATTGATTCGATCGACCGGGACGACTTCGGCCAGTCCGGAGTTCTCTTCAAACGTGACGCGCGGACGCTGTGTCTGCGGGCTAACAGCAACATCGACATAAGGAATAAACGACTTCACGACCCCTAAGAGATACGCCCGGGGATTGGGCTTGGTGCCCTCGATGGCAAAAGCGTTCGGTTGCAGAATGACCGGCCCACCGCTATTGCCCGGGAACACGTGCGAGTCGATCAGCAGGACGGGCGCGGCGGACTCAATGAGATCGGTAATTCGGGCAATAGCGCCGGGCCGCACGATCACGTAATTCCTTTGCTCGCCGGCCAGATTCATCGGAAATCCCAGAACGAAAATCCCGTCACCGGCGGAAACGCCGATATCTTTCATCTTTCCAGTATCGGCCGCCTGCGTATCGCTGGCGATAAAGCTCACGTCGATTCCGCGGTCTTCGAGCAACTTCCAATTAATGCGGGCGCAAGAGATGTCGACTCCTGGATCCTTGTGCGTGAACCAGTCGCTCGCACTCACATCGAATTCCTCCGCCCGGTCGGAAGCTTGCTTGGGGTTGAGCCGCACCGTGATTTCTTTGTGCCCTTGCACCACGTGCCGGTTGGTCACTAAGTAAACCTCATACCTGCGCTTGGACGGATCCGGATCGTTTCCAATCAGGTAGCCATAGAAGAATGCCGACCCCTCGGTGACCCAAGTTGGGGTCCCGGAAGAATTTGTCTGTGCATGGCCAATGGCGACCACAGCGTGGACGAAGATTGGCGGCACCAGCGCCGCATCAGCGCCAATCGCGGCGCCAACTACGGCAGAGACACACAGCAGGATCGATCGCATGCCGGGATTCTACCACCCGAATCGGAGCCAGAGGTGTCAGACGCCTCTGCCTCCGATTAAACGGCCAGAGGGCGAGCCAGAGGTGTCAGACGCCTCTGCCTCCGATTAATTAGCCGGAAGGAGCCGTGTCCGCCCCGCGCCGATAGCGTATGATTTTATGACGATGGAACAACCTCGCCACCGGCCTTTTGTCCCCGAACACATGCAGATGCGGGAACTCACGCTCCGCGCCGTCCTGCTGGGCCTCGTCATGACCATCATCCTCGGCGCCGCCAATGCCTACCTCGGCCTCCGCGCCGGCATCACCATTGCCGCCACCTATCCCGCGGCGGTCATCAGCATGGCTGTACTGCGCGCCTGGAAGGGTTCTCTGCTCGAAGAGAATATCGCCCGAACCGCCGGCTCCATCGGGGAATCGGTCGCCGCAGGCGCCATTTTCACTCTGCCCGCATTCGTCATTGCGAAAGCCTGGCCCTCCTTCCAGCCGGGAGACGCCTACGCGAAGTCCACCGCTCTTATCATGGTGGGCGGAGTTCTCGGCGTCTTATTTGTCTCCCTGGTCCGGCGGGTGATGGTGGAGGACCCCGAACTTCCGTTCCCCGAGTCCGTGGCCGCATCCGAGATCCACAAAGCCGGCCAGCGCGGCGCCGAAGCCGCCAAGTTCCTGTTTTGGAATATCGGCGTCGGCGGAGTCATTTATCTGCTGGGCCGCTTTCAGTTGTTCGCCGCCGACAAGGAACTCTTATTCAATGTCGGCAACGAGAAAAGCCAAGTGCGTTTGGGACCGGCTGGCAGCACTAACATTCTTGCTGCCGGTGGACTGAGCACGGCCGCGCTTCCCAGCGTAAGTCCCGCCTACCTCGGCGTCGGCTACATCATCGGACCGCGGCTGGCCGCCATCCAGTTCTCCGGCGGCGTGCTGGCCTGGGGACTCATGGTCCCCCTCCTCATGTTCTTTGCTGGACCCAAGCTGCGTGAGTTCTTGCCGGCAGGCTCGGGCGATGCAGCTTGGTCCGATCAGGCAGCCGCGGTTTGGCGTTATGTCGTGCGCCCCATCGCCGTGGGCGGAATGCTCATCGGCGCGGCCTACACTCTCTTTCGCATGCGCAAGAACCTGGGCGCCGGCCTCGCCCGCGCTTTCCAGGAACTCGGTCAAACCAGCGATCAACGCGCTCAATTAAGCCGCACCGAACAATACATGAGTTCCAAGATCGTGCTCGGCTTGATCGGCTTGATGTTCCTGTTGATGATCGGTCTCTATGTCTACTTATCCGGCCAAGTGCTCGGTGGCGTAGTGGCGGCGGTGGTCATGATCATCATGGGTTTCTTCTTCGCGACCGTTTCGGGCAACCTGGTGGGTATGATCGGATCGTCCAACAACCCCATCTCCGGTCTCACCTTATCGACTCTGATTATCGCGGCGCTCTTGATGGTCGCGCTGGGCGTCTCCGGTTCATCGGGCGTGGCCGCTGTGCTGGGAGTCGCCGCCGTTGTCTGCGTCTCTTCCGCCGTCGCCGGCGAACTGCTGCAGGATTTCAAGGTCGGCTACATCCTGGGCGGCACGCCGCGCAATATTCAAGTTACGGAATTGATCGCCGTCGTGGTGGCTTCGCTCGTCATGTACTGGCCGCTGCTTCTGCTGCAACAAGGCAACATCCGTTCCGGCGGCATCGGCTTCGGCGATCGTGAACTGTCCGCTCCCCAAGCCGGACTCATGGCAACTTTGTCTCAGGGCATCGTCGCCGGCGATATGCCGTGGCCGTTGGTCGTGGTGGGAATCTTCATGGGCATCGCGATGATCATGTTACAAGTACGCAGCCCCATGTTAGTCGCCGTTGGAATGTATCTTCCCTTTGAAACCACCTTCGCCATATTCATCGGCGGCGTGATCCGAACTATCGGCGATTCCCTGGCGGCCCGCCGCGGGTTCAATGAAGCGCAACGCGCGCGCATAGAGAACGCGGGCGTGCTCACCGCCTCCGGACTTATTGCCGGAGAGGCCATCCTGGGACTGATCTGGGCGGGAATGCAATTTCTGCCAAAACAATACATTCCCGTTATATTCAGCGCCGACCCGAAAAAAACACAGGCGCTTTTTCACCTGGAACCGTCTTATATAGCCGGCGCCATGGTCATGCTGGCGCTCGCCTGGTGGATGATCCGGCTCCCGATGTCGGCAGCCGGCAGTCCCGACGAGCCCGCGCCGCCCGTCGCCATGATGTAGGACGTCATTTTCGCATTTCGTCAACGCGGGCGAGCACGCGGGGCAAGAAGCTCCCCTGCGAGCAGCCGGTACAACGGCACCACGGGCGCGCTCATCGGCAACTTCCCCACCGGCCTGGCGATTCCGGAGGACCTCACCTTTGGCCCCGACGGAAACCTATACGTGGCCGACTACTTCAGGATCTTGAAAGCATCCGGCTCAATCATGTATACGCCGTTTGCCGCCATGTCTGCCACGTAGAACGTCTTTCCGTCCGGCGATGTCTTGACGTCCTGGGGCATGCCGTCCTTGTTCCATTGGAATGTGTGTTCAGAAAGTTCAAATGCAATTGAGAAACGCGAGCAGCGCCGCCATGTCCGCCGGTGTCAAGGCCAGGAAAGCATCCCGCGATGTTTGCCCCTGTCCTCCATGCGCGCTGATCGCGTCCGGTATCGTCGCTGCTCGCCCGTCGTGCAGGAATTTCGTCCTTTCTGAAACACGCCACAGCGGCGCGGTGCGAAACTCATTCCCTAGCGCCGATCCCTGCTGAATCTGATCGTTTAGCGCTGCACCCATGTCATGCAGCAATAGATCGGTGTAAACGGATAACGCTTGCCTCGCTCCCGGCCCGGGCAGCGACGGAGCGTGGCAATTTGCGCAGCCGATCGACTGAAACACCATAGCGCCGGCAGAACTGGTGCAGGCTGCGGCCGGGGCCGGGGGGTCGATCGTGGTCAGAAATTTCGCCGCGGCCTGCAGTGTCATTGCGTCGATTTCTGAACGGCCGGAATCGGCGTCGCAACCCCGCACCTCATCGTTGGGTTGCAACGGATTCGTCAAACCCATCTCGTTGCGGAAAGCATCGCCCATGAACTCAATCAGGGTCGCCACGTTGGCCTTCCAGCCGAACTTGCCCATGCGGCCGTCTGGCAGCAGGTTCAGCCGTCCACGCACCTCCGCCGGTTCCGCCGCCATGTTGGCGATTACGTCGCCAGCCGCAATGGTATCGAGCAAGCCGTCGCCGCGCAGAGCCATCGCGTTCCGCAACGCGACGATATTGGCCAGGTGTGGGATGCCGGGAGTCAGACCGCAAGGCACCGGCACGCCGAGTTCGGCGATGGAGTGCGCGCGAGCCACGGGTCCGCCGCGGCCTTCTAGATTATCGAATGCACCTTGAGAGTTGATGCGGCCCACCAGGTGCTCATCCTGCCCTGTCATCACGCCCTCACCGCCGGGAATCGGGGAGCTATGGCAACCGGCGCAGGACTGGTCGTTAAATAAGGGCCCCAACCCCTGCGCGGGCGTGACCTTCAGGGAGAAAAGAAACTGGCTGAAGGCGCTCATATCCTCTGCCATTCCCGCTTTGATCGCTTGCGAGAAGAATTGAGAGGAGGAGTTCGCGCCGCCGAAGGACGGTACGGCGAGAAGCACTCCGTTAGCGCTGGGATCGGTCGCGGTGACGTAGATGGTCTGGCCGTCGGAAGAAATGGCGATCCCGTTGACTCGGAAATTCGGAACATCGCTCACAATGTGGCGCACACCTTGAACATGGCCGTCGATACTCATGCGTACGATGGAATTGTCGCCGCGATTCAGGACGTAGAGATCCGATCCGCCGCCAAGCGTCGTGTTACTCGCAAAGCTCCCATGCGAAATTTCGCGCGTGGTGGGAGCGACGTCGATGGGCCGATTGAACGCCTCCGACCGGATCTCCCGGCGCGTGGCCGCAAACAGCACGCCGTTGTCCGTCAGGTCGAGGACCACCAGGTGGTTGGCCTGCGGATCCGCGATAAAGACATTGCGGGTTGGCACCCAGTTGAACGCAATGCCCCGTCGAACGCCTCCATTCGGGTCGGCCGATTCGGCCGCGGTGCGGTTCACCTGCGTAACCGGAGACACGGTACCGGCGCCGGCCAGCGGATCGACACCCTTGAGCACGTTGATCTGCGCCACGCTGCCATCGGCCTCCACGGCAACGAAGACCGCGCGGCCAGTGAGATCGGGCGATTTAGTCAGGATCGCGGTTCCCAAAGCCGCCGACGTAAGGCCACCCGTCGAGCCCGGATTGCGATTGGTCAGGTTGCCCGCAAAGACGCCGCCAGCCAAGGTATCGGGCGCGCCCGCCAGCGGGTAGCCTTGCGGATCAAGCACCGTGATGGTGCTGTAGCCCGTCGCTCCGTTGGGCGCATTGGCGAGCCACGGCCGGCCGTTACCGTTGTTGATCGAAAGGCCGAGCGGCAGACTCGCCGAGGGGAGCGCCGCCGTGACTGCCTGCGGCTCCGTGACGCTGTTCAAGAAGGCCGGACTTTGGGCTGCATACATTTGTACCGCGCCACTTAACGCGGAGGCCTGTCCTCCCGCCGTCGCGAAACCCGGTGGCACCGATACGGGTCCGGCTGCGGGATCGATCGAAATTACCGAGCCTTCCGGCTCGCCCTGTCGTGCAAGTGGCGCTCCGAAATTTGACGTCGAGGCTACCAGCACACGCTTGGGATCCAGAATCTGCCCCGTTTGCGTAAATACTGTGAATGCGGCCTTGTCGTGCAAAGGACTGCCGCGCAAAAAATCGCCGACCTCCGCCACCGCTCCCGCGCCAGGGATTCCGGTGGCCAAGATCCGAGCGCGCAACGTGCCATGCCCATCGTCATCGCCGCCTTCGAAGGTTTCGGCCGGCATCCAACTCACGATAGCGAACAGAGCCACCAAGGTCAGACCACCGGCGGTTGCTGCCCGCGAATAAACAGATTTGCTGTTGAACATAGTTCATCCCCCTAAGATTCGAGATTCTTTTCCGTGAGGCCTGGGCGAAGTAAGGGAGCGTCCAAGAGGCCCAGTCCGCTCCAGGCAAGGCCGGCCAGCTCCGGAGTCGGTTCCACGAGGTCGCCCTGAACCAGTCCCGCGAACGAGTGGAACGGCAGTGACCAAGTAGGCCAATAACGGGTCCGCACTCAATACGCGGTCCGCACTCCATACGCGGCCCGCACTCAATACGCGGCCCACACTCCATACGCGGTCCACACTCCATACGCGGCCCGCACTCCATGCGCGGCCCGCGCTCCATACGCGGTCCGCACTCCATACGCGGTCCGCACTCCATGCAATGACCGGCGGCAGGCTGGCGCAAAGTACTGCGATGTGGACTTTGGCGGGCCTGCAACACATGTTTTTCTTCCGTCTGACATGCGTGATGCCGCAACGCTTTTAGCAGTGCGGAGTAACTTTCTTCCGCTCTCCTTGGCCGAGATATCCTCGGATAAGACGTATGCAGCCATCGGTCACAGTTCTGCTGGCGCAGCTCCGCGACGGCGATCGTGCGGCGTTGGATCAGCTCATCCCGCTCGTCTACACCGAGTTGCACAGCGTCGCAGCGGCCTATCTCAACGGGGAGAACCGCCCCCACACGCTGCAGGCCACCGCCCTCGTTCACGAGGCATATCTAAGGATGCTGGGCTCGAGCCATCCGCCCTACCGCGATCGCGCCCACTTCTTCGGCATTGCCGCGCGCTTGATGCGCCAGATTCTGGTCGATCATGCGCGCGCGAGGCAAGCGGCCAAGCGCGGCGGCCCGGCCCTGACGCTTGTGCTCCAGGAAGAATTGGATGGCGCCCCCGCGCAAGGGCCGCCGGCCATCGTGGCGCTCGACGACGCGCTCCACTCTCTCGCTCAGATTGATGGCAAGATGGCGCAGATCGTCGAACTCCGTTTCTTCGGCGGCATGACCGCCGAAGAAATCGCGGAGTTCCTCCCGGAGTCCGTTCACCGTGTCCGTCACGAAATGCGGCTCGCGCTGGCATGGCTGCACCGGGAGGTGGCTCGCTGACACCGGAGGTTCAACGGCTCTTCTACGCCGCCGTAGATCTCCCCCCGGGCGAACGCGCGTCGTTTCTCGAAAGCGAGACCGCCAATCCGGAGGTGCGCCGCGAGGTTTTGTCGCTTCTGCTGCACGACGGAGCCGCCGAACCGCTCTTCGAAAACGCGGTCCGGAGCGAAGTGTCTTCCCTGGCTGCGCCGGACCTCGAGACCGGCCAACTCGTCGGGGCTTATCGGATTGTTTCGTTGCTCGGCCGCGGCGGTATGGGCGCGGTGTATCTGGTCGAGCGGGCGGATGGACTGTATGACCAGCAAGCCGCCCTCAAAGTAGTCCATGCTTCCGGTGGCGCCGCCGGTTTCCTGCTGGATCGCTTTCAGCAAGAGCGCCGCATTCTGGCGCAACTCAGCCACCCCGGCATCGCCCGGCTGCTCGATGCCGGTCAAATCCCGAAAAGCTCGCCGTACTTCGTCATGGAGTACGTCGCCGGCCAGAGCATCGATCGCTTTTGTAACCAGTCCGGCCTATCCGCGCGCCAACGCATTGAGCTCTTTCTCAAAGTTTGCGATGCCGTCCACTATGCTCACCAGCACCTCATTGTTCATCGCGACCTCAAGCCCGGCAACATTCTGGTGACCCCCGGCGGCGAACCCAAGCTGCTGGACTTCGGCATCGCCAAGGTGATCGATCCCATTGCCGCGGGCGAGCAGACCTCCACTCGCGTCCTCACGCCTGAATTCGCTAGCCCGGAACAAATTCGCGGCGCCGCCATTACTACCGCGTCGGATGTCTATTCGCTCGGCGCGGTGCTGTACCTTTTGCTCACCGGACAGCCGCCGCATTCCATCGCCGGGCTCTCGCCGCTTCAGGCCGCCCAGCAGTTGGCCGAAACCGCGGTGCCGCCCGCGCCGGGACTTCCCGGCGATCTCAACGCCGTTCTTCAAAAAGCGCTCCACAAAGATGCCGCGCGGCGCTACAGCTCCGTCCAGGATTTTGGCGCAGATCTTCTCCGTTTTCTGCACGGCCGTCCGGTCGCGGCAGCGCCCGATTCCTTCAGCTACCGCTCGGCCAGATTTCTGCGCCGGAATTGGTTGGCCGCCACCGCGGCCGCTGCCTTGGCGATCGCACTGGCCGGCGGAGCCGGAGCCGCGCTTTGGCAGGCCCGCCGCGCTGAGCGCCGCTTCAACGACGTTCGCCATCTGGCTAATCGGTTCCTGTTCGAGTTTGAAGACGCCATTCACAGTCTGCCCGGTTCCACGCAGGCTCGACTGCTGGTAGTCAAGACGGCCAGCGATTACCTGAACCAACTGGCGGCCGAAGCCGGCGGCGACCGCCAGTTGCAGCGCGAACTGGCCGACGCCTACCGCAAGCTGGGAGATGTGCAAGGCAAGGTGAATGGGGGAAATCTCGGTCTTTTTGAAGAGGCCAAGCAGAGCTACTCGAAAGGTCTCAAACTGCGGGATTCGCTCGGCGACGACCACAGCACCGATCCCAAAATCGAGGCAGCCTACCTCACCAACATCCAACGCCTTGCCAGCGTGGAGCGTTTCGCGGGCGACCCGGAGAAAGCTAGAAAATTGCGCGAGGCCGGCGTTACGTTGGCGGACGGCTGGACCGCGGCTAACCCTTCCGATGCTGACTTATTAGACGCCGCCGCTACCGTCTACGGGGATCTTGCTTCCAGCCAGCGATTGAGCGAGCAGTTTGCCCCCGCTACGCAAAGCGCCCAACGGGTGCTGGATCTGGAGACGCGCGCCTATCGGCTCGATCCGAAAAACCCCGCGCGCGTACAGTCGTTGGCGGGAGCTCATCACAACGCCGGTTTCGTGGATCTGGACGCCGGTCGCTTCGCCGGCGCGATCCAACAGTTTCAAGTCGCTAACCAACTGATCGACAAGCCTCTCCAAGAACACCCGCAAGACGCCACGCTACGCGCCAGCCGCTTGGCTTACCTGCTGCGCCTGGGGGACGCGATGCGGCAGCAGGCGCGCAGAGAGCATGGGAGCACTGCTCAAGCTCTCGCTGTGCTCCAGCAAGCCTACGATGTAGGCAACTTGCTGGTGTCGGAGGATCTTGTGGATGCCGGTGCGCAAGGCGACCTCGTGGGCGTCTGCCAAATGTACGCTTCTACGCTCCTTGACTTGAAACGCCCAGCGGAAGCCTTGCCCTTGTTTGAGCGCGCCATCTCGATTCTGACGCGCCAACTGCGGCTTGCTCCGGACGATACCAATTCCGCATTTAATCTGGCCATAGTTCGCGTTTGGACTTCTGACTGTCGGCGCGACCTCCACGATTTGAACGGCGCATTGACGGAATCGAAGTTGGCTAACGAGACCTGGGACCAACTGCTCAAGAAGCGTCCCGGCACTTTCCGGTACCTGCACCAAAAAGCGGACAACCTAAACACGATGGGAAATCTGTTGGCCAGCCTGGGCGATATCGACAGCGCGCGCAGCCGCTTGCTGGAAGGCTTGTCGATTGCATCGAAGCTTCCCAAGCAGAACGCCAGTTTCAGCACGCAAGTAGTCATCGACGAGTTAAACGAGTCGTTGAAGAAACTGCCCCGTCCTCACTAATCGAAAAAACTCTCTAAGCTCCGGCCGTGCAGCAGCAGCGCCGCCAACGCCTCTACCGTGGCTATCACCGTAGTCACCCGGCCCGCGATCATCCAAGATCTTCGGTGCCCCTGCCATCCCGCTAGGCGGCTAGGCAGCACCAGCGGCCGGTAGCCCCGACGAACCCGCACGCCCCCACGGCGATGATGTAGCACGAGACGGACTAATCTCTGGTCGGGCCTCTAGTTCGAAGTCTATGCTGTCTTACTGGGGTTTCACCGGTTTCCTAC
>DATFZA010000329.1:0-10066 GCA_035314765.1 Bryobacteraceae bacterium | reverse complement strand
CGTGACCGAGCCGCGACCGTAAGGGAGCGGGCCCAAGGGATCCTAAGGTGGCAAAGGCTTTAGCAAAAACGCGCTACGATAGAAGTTGCCAGCCGGTTAGGGGCATAGGCTAACGGTAAACCAGCGGTCTCCAAAACCGCCTTTGGGGGTTCGAATCCCTCTGCCCCTGCCATTTCAACATAAAGAGCAAAAATATGGCGATCGCGCAAATGGAACAACAGAATCAGGGAAATTTCGCCCAGCGGGCTATGTCCTGGCCGGCCGAGGTGAAGGACTACGTCGAAGACCTTCGCGCCGAGATGCGCCGCGTCACCTGGCCGAGTTGGAAACAGGTGCGCGCCACCACCGCGGTGGTGCTCTTCGCGGTATTTGCCTTTGCGGCCTATTTCGCCGTGGTCGATCAGTTGGTGAACATGGCCGTCACCAAACTCTTCACCGCGCTCACGCACTAAGAGAATCAGAATGGCAGACGACGAGATTTCCATCGCAGCCCCGGACCATACCACCGACGTTGCGGCTACCGAGGTTGACACCCCCGAAGTAGAGACGGCCGAAGCTCCCGTGGCCGTCGAACACACGGCAGATGAGCCGGCATTGGTTGCAGACGTCCCCGTAGCTACCCTCCCAGAGACTTCCGTCCCGGACGACAGCGATAAGAACTGGTACATCATTCACACCTATTCCGGCTTCGAGCAGAAAGTGGCGGACTCCCTGCGCGGCCGCGCGCAGGCCTTTGGATTCGCCGATAAGATCGGCCAGATTCTCATCCCCACTGAAGAAGTGGTGGAGCTGCGCAACGGCAAGAAAGTCACCAGCAAGCGCATGCTCTACCCGGGTTATGTTCTGGTCCAGATCGCCATGGACGACCAGCTCTGGCACGAAGTGAAGAACACTCCGCGGGTCACTGGCTTCGTCGGAGGCGGCAACAATCCGGTGCCGCTGACGGCTGACGAGGTCAACCAGATTTTGTTCCGCCAGGCGACGTCCGCCGATCGTCCGCGGCCCAAGCAGACCTTTGAAAAGAACGAAACGGTGAAGATCATCGAAGGCCCGTTTGCCAACTTCAACGGCAAGGTGGACGATGTCAATCCGGAGAAGAATACGGTACGCGTAATGGTGACCATTTTTGGCCGGTCAACGCCGGTGGATTTAGATTTCCTTCAAATCGAGAAGATGTAGGTTCAGGACATAATGGCAAAGAAAGTTACCGCGCAAGTTAAGCTGCAAATTCCCGCCGGCAAGGCGACTCCGGCGCCGCCCGTCGGCACCGCGCTGGGTCCGCAAGGCGTCAACATCATGGAGTTCTGCAAGGCGTTCAACGCCAAGACCTCCGCCAAGGATCAGGAAGGTTTGATTATTCCTGTAGTGATTACCATCTTCAGCGACCGGTCTTTCACTTTTATTACCAAGACGCCGCCCGTGGCGATTCTGATCAAACGCGCCGTCAACCTGGCGAAAGGCTCGGCCGAGCCAAACAAGACCAAGGTCGGCAAGATCTCCATGGCGCAAATCGAGGAAATCGCCAAGCTGAAAATGCCCGACCTCAACAGCTTCGATCTCGAAGGCGCGGTCAACCAAGTCAAGGGCGCCTGCCGCAGCATGGGCGTCGACGTCATCTAAGGCGCGTAGCCCCCTCGCGGCTGAGCGAGCAGGCGACGGACACTCAGGGCGAACGGCGCGACAAGGCGACGGGGACATTCCGGTCTACCGTTCGAAATCTTCCCTTTCAGCTATCTTAGGGGTGTCCCCGCGAGCGACGCCCCTAAGAGCTCGCGCTCCGGATCAGTATTCGAAGTCCTGCCAGTTCCCCCTCCGGTTTTTTTTATTGACCTCCCTCCCCGTTTCTGGTAAACATCTATAAATACCGCTGCACTACGTAGTTCAGGGGAAAGGGACTACCATGAAAAATCTGTGTTTCGGCGTCGTTGCGCTACTCGTGTGTTCGCTGGCGAGTTCCGCGCAGGACACCACCGGCAAGATCGTTGGAATTGTAAGAGACCCATCCGGGGCTGTCATTCCTCGGGTAAATCTGACCACCACTAACGTGGGAACCAATATCTCGTGGCAAACGACCTCAGACGATCGTGGTCTCTATCAGTTTCTGCAGCTTCCCATTGGCCGCTATAAAATGCAGGCCAGCGCCTCGGGGTTCCAGAACCTCACGGTGGAGCCGACCAGCGATCTCGAAATCAACCAAACCCTGCGTGTCGATATCACCATGCAGGTTGGCCAGCAGACGCAAACCGTGGTGGTCGAGAGCCAGGCAACGGAAGTGGAGACCGGCGAAGCCGTCATTGGCGGCACGGTAAGCTCACAAGCGATTGCGGAGCTGCCACTGAACGGCAGGAATACGCTCGATCTCCTGAAGACCCAGCCGGGCATCACGACAGGCAATCCCGATTCCGGCGCCGCCGGCAGCTACAGCATCGGCGGGCAGCGAACGGATTCCGTTACCTATCTGCTGGATGGCGGACTGAACAACTCCTTGCTCGGCAACGCCGTAGTGGCCAATCCAAACCCCGACGCCGTCCTCGAATTCCGGGTGCTCGAGAGCAACTACTCCGCCGAATACGGGCGCAACGCGGGAGGCATTGTCAGTGTCGTCACCAAGAGCGGCACCAACAGCCTGCACGGCAGCGCGTTTGAATACGTGCGCAACAATTTCTTTGACGCCAACAGCTTTTTCAACAACGAGCAGGGCTTGGCTGTTCCCGTTCTCAAACGCAATCAATTTGGCGGCACAATTGGCGGCCCCATCATATTACCCAAGATTATTAACGGCAAGAACAAGCTATTCTTCTTCTTCTCCTATCAGGGACAGCGGCAGACGGCGCTCGACTCGAATCCGGGCAAAGTAAACACCTACACGCCGGCCGAATTGCAGGGGAACTTCTCTCAGGCATTCGCTCCGGGGCAGCAAAATGTGGTTGCCACGTTCCTGCAGAGCAATCCGCAATACCAGTCCAACCCGGCTCTGGCCGCCCAAGGCATCATCGATCCCACAAAAATCGATCCCGTTGCGCAAGCCTACATCAAAGCGGGCTTGATTCCCACGTCGCCGAGCGGATTCCTCTTTCCGCAGGCTAACAGTACATCCAACTTCAACGAGTACCTGGGCAAATTCGACTATAACTTGACCAGCCATGATGTGATTAGCGGCACCTTCACTTCCCGGGATTTCCCCAGTCTGTTTCCCTTTGGCGATCCAAGAACAACCGCCTTCAGCAGCTTTACCGGGTATCCGATTACCGCGAGTGACACTACGTATTTCGGCAGCGTCACCTATACCCATACTTTCTCGCCGTCGCTGCTCAACGAGGTCCGGGTCACCGCGCAACGCCTAAATCACACGCAGGCGATTCCCGCCGCTACCCAGCCTACCGCGGCCCAGCTCGGTATCAACATCACGCCCGACCAATCGACGGGGCCGCCCATCATCGGTTTTCTCGGCTCCAACACCACCGTTGGATTCAGCCCGCAAGGCCCAACCAACGAGATTGACAATACCTATGCGTTTTATGACAATTTCTCCTGGAACAAGGGAAATCACAATTTCAAGTTCGGATTTTTTTTCTCGCCCTACCAGAACAATACGGTTTACGATTTTTACGTAAACGGCGAGTTCTTCTTCTACGGGCCCAGCACCGGTGTGGGTTCGGGACTGGACTTTGCCGACTTCCTGTTGGGCTTGCCCGACGAGTTTTTGGAGTTCGGCAAAGCGCCGTCGAACATCCGCTCCAATTCGTATGCCGGATATGGGCAAGACCAATGGCGCATCGCTAAGAGGCTCACGCTGACATTCGGCCTGCGTTACGAATATGCCGGGCCGAAATACGACACCCAGGGCCGGTCGTTCTCGTTCGTTCCCGGGCTGCAATCGCAGCGCTTTCCCAACGCCCCCACCGGGCTGGTCTTCCCGGGTGATCCTGGAGCCCCCAAAGGCGCTAACTTCCCCGACAAAAACAACTTCGCGCCCCGCTTCGGTTTCGCGTATGACGTCTTTGGCAATGCCAAGACCAGCGTACGCGGCGGCGTTGGCATGTTCTATGACATCCTAAAGGGCGAAGATAATTTGCAGTATAACGGCCAGGCGCCGTTCTTTGGCTTTGCCGACATTTTTCCCAGCGGACCCACGCCGGGCGCTCTCTCCGGTTTACAAGATCCGTATGGATCCGCGGGCGCGGTGAACACGTTCCCCTCCAAACCTCCGGCAACTAACATCGATTTCAACGCTTCCGGCTTTTTGCCCTTTGGAGGAGGCGGCGTTTTCTTCGTCGATCCGCACCTGCGCACACCATACGTCTTTCAATACAATCTTTCGGTGCAGCAAGAACTAGCGCGCAGCCTGGTTTTGGAGGTAGGGTATCTAGGCTACTCCGCCCACAAGCTGACCGGCCTGGTGGATGTGAATCCCTTTGCGCTCGGGACATTGAACCGCCTTTACGGCAGCAACTTCAGCTATCTGGATGAATTCCAAAACGTCTCGAAGGCCAATTACAACGGCATGACCGTCAGCCTGCGCCGGCGGTTCGCCAATATGGGCCGCTGGGGCAGCAGCTTCTTTACACTGGGCTATACCTGGTCGCATGAAATCGATAACGTCTCCGGATTCCGCGAGCGCAACAATCTCGTCCCGTACTACAATCACGACGAATTCCGGGCTTCGGGCGATACCGATGTGCGGAACACGTTCGTTTTTTCCGGCGGTTGGGATCTGCCGTTTGACCAGTTATGGGACAAGGGGCCGAAGCTGTTAACCCGCGGCTGGAGCCTGTACCCGATTCTGACGTCGAGAACGGGATACCCATTGGATGTTTTTGCCAACCTCAACAACAGCCGCCGCGATCCGGGACCATCGGGCGCTGGCGATGCGGGTGCGGTCCACGCGGATCTGGTGGGAAACTCAGTTGGGATCCTGAACCCGCAGACCTTCCAGACCATTGCGGGATCGGGAGGCAACTACTACTTCAATCCCGGCAATTTCAGCGTCGACCGTATCAACGCGCTGGATGCGCTCTCGAAGACGAATCCCGCCGCGCTCCCGGGCTACACTTACGGTACTTTGCCGCGGAACGTATTCCGCGGGCCGGGACAAACCAATCTGGACCTGTCGCTCGCCAAGCACTTCAAGGTGGGCGAGCGGTTTGATGGCGAACTGCGATTGGATGCGTTCAACGTGTTCAATCACACCGAGTTCAAGAATCCGGACACAACTATCACCGACGCGACCTTCGGACAGATTTCCACGACCTACGACCCGCGCATTTTGCAGTTGGCGATTCATATCCGCTTCTGACCACGCCCGTACAATAGCTTCGTGACCTTCGACATTCTGGCGGAGTGCCCGGCGACGGGCGCTCGCGCCGGTCTCCTGTACACCGCGCACGGCGCCATTGAGACGCCGGTCTTCATGCCGGTGGGTACGCAGGGCACCGTAAAGGGCGTGTTGCAGCGCGATCTGGCAGGTGAACTGGACGCGCAGATCATTCTGGCCAACACCTATCACTTGTTTCTGCGGCCCGGGCCAGAGCTGATCAAGAGCCTGGATGGCCTGCACAAGTTCATGTCGTGGGACCGGGCGATCCTGACCGACTCCGGCGGATTTCAGGTCTTCAGCTTGAGCGATCTGCGCAAGATCAGCGATGAGGGCGTCTTGTTCCGCTCGCACCTGAACGGCGACCAGCACATGTTTACTCCGCAATCGACCATCGACGCGCAGTTGGCCTTTGGAAGCGACATCGCCATGGTTCTGGATGAGTGCCCGCCCTATCCGGTGAGTCATGAAGTGGCGCGCGCGGCCATGCGCCGGACGGTAGAGTGGGCCTGCGCCGGTTACCGTCACTATCTGGCCCAAGAAGCGCCTGCCACCGCCGTATTTCCGATTGTGCAAGGCTCGATGTTCGCCGATCTGCGAGCCGAGTGCGCCGCGCGACTGACCGAACTCGACGCCCCCGGCTATGCGATCGGCGGCCTGTCGGTCGGTGAGCCGCGCGAGATCAGCCTGGATATCGCCGCTGCCACGGCCAGCCTGCTGCCGCGGGCGAAACCGCGTTATGTGATGGGCGTGGGCACGCCGCGGGAACTTGCCGAATACGTAGCGCGCGGGCTGGACATGATGGATTGCGTGATGCCATCCCGCAACGCCCGCAACGGATACCTGTTCACGAGCGGCGGGCGCGTAGTCATCAAGCAGGCTCGGTATCGCGCCGATGCCGGCCCCGTTGATCCGGAGTGTAGTTGCTACACCTGCCGCACTTTCTCTCGCGCGTACTTGCGCCACTTGTTTCAAGCCGGGGAGATGCTGTTTTCCACTCTGGCCACGATCCACAACCTGACGCACTACCTGGATCGCATGCGGCGCATGCGGCGAGCAATTTTGGAGGGGACGTTTCCGGCTTTTCTGGAGTCAGTGCGGGGTGGACCGGAGTCGTAGCATGGGCGTCGACCTCGTCTGATCTCGCTTGGTACTAGCGAAGATTGGCGTATCTGCTCAGCGAGATCTTTTTCACCTGGGCTACTGACCGCGCACAACTGCTGGCCCGGGCTATTCCAGTGCGGCAACAAAGACTGCAAAATCGGCATTTTCCACGCCTCGAGGAAGCGGAAAGCTCGCCGCAACATCAAAGACCTTACCGCGCAAGCTCTTCCCTTCCCGCCATCGGTCTGATCCTTCTTGTCCCATAAGCGCCTCGACGAGCGTCACGCGAAGGAATACCGCAAGCACGTTGGCAGTCGTATCACACAAGCCGGCCAGGAGCTTTATATCGACCGCCTGCCCTTGAACACTCATGCCACGGGCCCGCTCTGAGGTCAGAAATGACCAAACGCGCCTGACGTCTTCGGCACGGACAGCGGGCACGGGCCGCCCAATCAATGCTCCAAACTCCAAATGGGACACAACACGATCTCCTGGGTTGCGTTGGTTTACCTGGCCCACGCCGGCCGTTTGAGCTTCGACCGCTCGCACACTCTCGATTGCGGCTTCGAGTCATCGGCCGATACCGCGCCACTGAGCCGACGTACGCATTTCAGCTCGCCGGGATTACTAGGTTCAAGGTAGCCCACTAAGAATTCGGGGGGGGCCAGCGATTCCAAGGCGTTTACCTTCTTGGAGGTCCACGTGAACGCGAGCGGCGTAGCGCGCTTCCGCCATACATTTATCGAATCCGACTCGATCAGAGGATGGAATCGCAGCACGAAGCACGCTTTCCAGGTTGCCTTCGCGCTGATTCATAAATAAGCTAGCGCGCAACTCCCAGTAACGCCCAATCTCATCCGCACAATGAGTCGCCTCCGCCCAGTGTTCGGCTTGACCATGGATCGGTTCTAGTGGGAAGTCACGGCGTTAGCGGGGCGTAATACTGTCAGCCAGGCGGAATCTTGGATGGCCGCGCCTTGCCGCGTTCAGTAAGTCGATACTCCTTGGGACGTGTCATGTTCTTGATGAATCCCGCGCGCCGGAAGCGCTTCGCGGACCAATCCTCGTCAATCGCCACCATGCGGACGGGCTCAAATCCTTCGTGGCCAAGCATATTCCAGCCGTTGTCCCTGTCAATCTGCGACTTGTATTTCTTCGAGGTCCCCTTGGGATAGGCAAACCACACGATGGCGTCCCCTCCCACCTTCCGGGCAATCGCGGGAGCCAGGGCGTTAATCTGTTCCTGAGTAGTCACGAACGCCAAGGAGAACGTAACCTCTTTCGCTTTCTTCAGATCGCGAATGATTTCGACACCCTTCAAGGCTGCGAGCTCGCTTTCGAAACTGCCCGGTGAGTCGAGGACCACAATCTGCTTGTGGTCTTTAAAATTCAGCTTCGCGAATACGGTTGACATCACTTGGAGCTTAACACCAGACCCACTATTTTCAAGCACCGCAGATTTAGCGCACGGCTCGGGTCCTCGAGGCAGGCATTTGGGTGATACTCTGCGGGATGATGCGGGTTTGGCTATTTCGGTTTGCGCTGGCGCTCTCTTGCCCGTCGATCCCCGTCTGGGCGTGTGATTGCCGCTCTCAGGGGACCTCTTGCGCGTACATAGATCGAGCGGCTGTGGTGTTTATAGGGACGGTGGCGTTCAGCGATCACGACCCGGCGCTTGGCACCCAGCAGCGAACGCTCGTCAAATTCAAGGTGGAAGAAGCGTTCAAAGGGATCGCGCCGGGCGTTCAGGAGATCTGGGTCGACCCCGGCAGCTTTACGTCCTGCTATGCCGAATACACCGCAGGTGAGCGCCTGCTCGTCTTTGCTTCCATAGGCCGTCTTCCTATGCCACCAGGACCTTCTCTAATGTTTGCTGCTCCCGACCCGTCAAAACAGAAGCCGCTGCCCAGGGATTTCAATCGAGAGATGCCGCCCGCTGTCTACTCCGCACCCGTGTGCTCCGGTACGCGTCTTATGCGCGAGGCAGATAGTAAATTGAACGCGGAGATCGAATATCTTCGGCAGTACAAGGACGGCGCGGCCAAAACATCCGTCCGGGGGCGCGTTACGGAAGACGCGCACTTCGGCATCTTCGATCCCCCCGGCCTGCCCGGTGTCAACATCACTCTGACGGGCGGCGGGATCAATCGCGTCGCAACAACCGATCGGGACGGCTTCTACATTTTCACCGACACGCCGCCTGGAACATACACCGTCACGCCCTCCCTTAGCCCTTATGTTGCGGGCTGGCCGGAGCGCGACGTTGAAGTACCGCTTGCCGGCTGCGGGGCCGCGGACTTCGATATGATAGCGCCCGGAATAATCGAAGGCACTTTGCTCGATAGAAATGCGCGGCCGGCTGCCCATGTCCGCGTCGACGTTTTGCGGCTTGACCGTGACAAGAAGCCCATATTCTACGGCGAGAAAGAAGCGATAACAAATCGCGATGGACGGTACCACTTCAACGAGCTACCCAGCGGAGACTTTCAGGTCGGGGTAAGGCTTTTTCACCCGCCCGATGTAGAGACGCCTTACCCGCCAACCAAGTGGACGGTTGGGAGCGATTCGGTCGTCCACTTGATACCTGGCGAACACAAACAAATCTCTCCTTTTCGACTTCCTCCGCCGCTGACTGTTCGGAAGATTGTCGCGGAGGTGTACTGGCCTGATGGCTGGCCCGCTCAAGGTGTAGACGTGTGGGCACAAGTGGGCGACGAGCCTGCGGCTTCCGGCGAGACGGACATGGATGGCGTTGCGCAATTTGATGTTCTTCAGGGTGTCCACTACACCGTCGAAGCCAAGATCTGGATCGGTACCCTGGGACAGCGCGAAGTAGCCCGCTCGGGCGCGACGGACCTCACGCCAGGGCAAGAGCCGATTCGCCTCAAGCTCATCCTGAGCAAGCGCACAAAGGAATACCGCTAGAGATTACCCAGCGTGTATTATCCTATCTCTATCAACAATATGCTCAATTCTCACCTGCATCGTACCTTGGCGGTTGGCGTACTTCTGGCGGCTCCGCTCGTCTCGCAAGCCGCTACCTGGCAGATTGATCCCAATCATTCGGCGGCTCAGTTTTCGGTGCGCCACATGATGATTTCTACCGTGCGTGGACAGTTTCAGAAAATGACCGGGACGGCCGAATTCGATCCCGCCAATCCGGCCAAGAGCGGTATCGATGTCACGATTGATGCGGCCAGCGTCGATACGCGTCAGGAGATGCGCGACAAGGATTTGAAAAGCCCGAATTTCTTCGATGTGGAGAAGTACCCGACGCTGACCTTCAAGTCCAAACGCGTGGTGGCGGCCGGGCCGGGCAAATTGAAGCTGACCGGCGATCTGACCATCCATGGCACCACGAAAGAAGTGACGTTCGATGTCGATGGGCCGACAGCGCCGATCAAGGATCAACGCGGGACGCAGCACGTAGGCGCATCGGCGACCACCACCATCAGCCGCAAGGATTTTGGCATGCTTTACAACAAAGCCTTGGAAACGGGCGGGGTTTTGGTGGGCGATGAAGTGAATCTGACGATTGACGTCGAGATGACTTCGAAGCCGTAGCGGGCGGGGCCAAGCCCGCTAGTGTGCGCCAGGGGACAATGCTGCGATAGTTTTGAGGGTGGGAGTTCGGACTCGAGCCCGCAA
>DATFZA010000328.1:0-2429 GCA_035314765.1 Bryobacteraceae bacterium | reverse complement strand
GATTGGACGGGTTGCGAACTGGTTGAGCGTGTGCCGGGCAAGGTATCTGGCCGCCCCATCGTGCGGGGCAGGTTTTCGAGAGTGCCGGCGCTTTCCGGTCACGGCCCAGCTAAACAAAATTTTCTCCCACATCGTCAGTACTTTGCCATGATTTCTCGCTGCCAACACCCCGCAAATCCTTGCACCCGGCCGCTAAACTGAAATCTAAGAGGCTCAGCTTATTTCGTCGCAGCGGAGTCGACTAAAGCGCAGAAGTCCCCGGGCAACCCAGTGCAATGTTGGTGGCGACGAACGTAGCCGCTTTCGAGAAACGGCCCCTTCGCCGTTGAGGGTTATTCAACGGACCATAGGAGGCCTCCTCGGACTTTCTCCCCCGGCAAAACGGAGCGGGACAACTGTGTCCGCTCATTCGTGGGAGTAGTGTCGGCTACCGCGGCGCTGTATTGAAGGGATCGCCGCCGCGCGCCACGCTAAAATGAAAGTTCATGACCTTCGAAGAACTCGAACGCGAATACTCCACGCTCCGCGCACAAGCAGAAGCTGTGCGGAGCTATCTTTGACGCTCCTCAAAAGAAAGCCGAACTAGCCAAGATCGAGCACGTGATCTCCGATCCGGACTTCTGGAATCAGCAGGAAAAAAGCCAGAAGATCATGCAGGACCGGAAACGTCTGGAGGAACAGCTCGGCCAGGAATCGGAAGTGGCCATGCTGACCTCCGACCTGGACACGCTCTTTGAACTGGGCCGGGAAGGTGAAAACGTAACCGCCGACCTGGAGCGCGATATGCGTAGCTATGCGGCCCGGCTGGCCGTTCTCGAGACCGGCATGCTCCTTTCCGGACCCAACGACCCCAAGAGCGCGATCGTGACCATTCACCCTGGCGCGGGCGGGACCGAGAGTCAGGATTGGGCTGAGATGCTGCTGCGCATGTACTTGCGCTGGGCAGAGCGGCACGGTATGGAAGCCGTGATCACCGACCGTCTGGAAGGCGAGGGCGCGGGCATCAAGTCGGCCACCGTGGAAGTGAATGGCGAAAATGCTTACGGCATGCTCCAGTCCGAGATCGGCGTGCATCGGCTGGTGCGCATTTCTCCGTTTGACGCCAACGCGCGCCGGCATACTTCGTTTGCGTCTGTCTTTGTTTACCCGATGATCGATGAAGACATCAAGATCGACATCAAGCCGGAGGATATCAAGGTCGATGTTTTCCGGGCCAGCGGCGCGGGCGGGCAGCACGTAAACCGGACGGAATCGGCGGTGCGCTTTACCCACATTCCCACCAATATCGTGGTGCAGTGCCAGAATGAGCGCTCGCAGCACAAGAATCGCGCCAGCGCGCTGAAACAATTGCGCGCGCGTTTGTACGAGTTCGAACTCGACAAAAAGAAAGCCGCCGACCGCAAAGTGGAAGACACCAAGCTGGAGATCAACTTCGGCAGCCAGATTCGCAGCTACGTGCTGGCGCCCTACCGGATGATCAAGGACCATCGCACCAAGCTGTCGATCGGCGACGTGGACCGGGTGCTGGACGGTGATCTCGATGCCTTGACGCACGCCTTTCTGGTGTGGAAGAAGACCGGCCGCACTTCAGGCGCCGATGGAAAAGACGAACTCCCGGATTGAGCAGGCAGCCGCGCTGATTCGCGCGGGCGAGCTGGTGGCGTTTCCCACCGAGACCGTGTATGGTCTCGGCGCCAACGCGCTGGATGCGGGGGCGGTGGATAAGATATTCGCGGCCAAGAACCGGCCCCGCAGCAGCCCGCTGATTGTGCATGTGGATTCGGTGGAAATGGCGCGCGGCTTGGTCGAACACTGGCCGGATTCGGCGCGGAAGCTGGCGGACAAATTCTGGCCGGGACCGTTGACACTGGTTCTGAAAAAAAATGCGCGGATTCCCGGCAACGTGACCGCAGGACTGGATACTGTGGGAGTGCGCATGCCCGCGCATCCCACGGCGCTGGCCTTGATTCAAGCTTCCGGCGTGCCCATTGCGGCGCCCAGTGCCAATCGCTTTACGCAGCTCTCCCCGACTACCGCCGGGCATGTGCAAGCCGCTTTCGGCAGCGATGTGTTTGTTTTGGATGAAGGACCGGCGCCGCGGGTCGGCATTGAATCTACCGTGCTGAGTCTCGCTGGAAAACCGGAATTGCTCCGGCCAGGGATGATTGCGCGCTTACAGATAGAGGAAGTGATTGGCGCTGTAAAACTCGCCGCGGCGCCTTCCGCGGGAGCGCACGCCTCGCCCGGTTTGCATCACAAGCACTACAGTCCGCGGACTCCGCTATTTCTTGTGACCGGCCAGTTACCCGCGGGCAAAGGTGTCTATTTGTATTGGAACGACCCTTTGCCCGCTACGCGAGCCGTAGCGATGCCCCAGGATGCCGCCGCTTATGGCGCCGCGCTCTACGCTGCGCTGCATGAGGCCGATG
>DATFZA010000327.1:0-8780 GCA_035314765.1 Bryobacteraceae bacterium | reverse complement strand
CTCAACGTGGACGAGATCGCATCCGCCACCAAGCGGCCGGAATTCGTCATCGGAACGCACTTCTTCAGTCCAGCCAATGTAATGCGGTTGTTGGAACTGGTTCGCGGCGCGGCTACTTCCAAGGAAGTCATCGCCACCTGCATGGCGCTGTCCAAGAAGATCGGCAAAATCGGAGTCCTGGTGGGCAACTGCTGGGGCTTTGTGGGCAACCGGATGTTTGGGCCTTACCGGCGCGAGGCGCAGTATCTGGCGCTCGAAGGCGCCAAGGTGGCCGACATCGACAAAGCGCTCTACGACTGGGGGATGGCAATGGGGCCGCTGGCGACCGGCGATCTGGCTGGGCTCGACGTGGGCTGGCGCATTCGCAAAGAACTGGCGCTAACCGGTAAGTCGACCGGCGAACCGACCATTGAAGACCTGCTGTGCGAGTTGGGCCGCTACGGCCAAAAGACCGGCGCAGGCTGGTATAAATATGACGAAAACCGGCGCCCCGCTCCCGATCCGGTGGTAGACGGAGTGATTGCCGATGCGCAAAAGAAGGCCGGCATCACGCCGCGGGCGATCGGGGCGGAGGAATGCGTGGAGCGCGCCATCTATGGCCTGGTCAACGAGGGCGCCCGCATTTTGGAAGAAGGTTTTGCGCTTCGTTCCGTCGACATCGACATCATATACTTGAACGGTTACGGTTTCCCGGCTCACCGCGGCGGCCCGATGTTCTATGCCGACACCGTCGGTTTGCAAAAGGTGTACGACCGCATCGTCGAGTTCCACAAGCAACACGGCGAGCGCTGGAAGCCGGCGCCGCTGCTCGAAAAGCTGGCCAAAGAGGGCAAGCGATTCAGCGATTTTAGTAACAGCACGCTGGCCGTAGCCAATGCTGGGGCCGGGGCCGCCAAAGGGAGCAATGCATGAGAGAAGCAGTTATCGTAGACAGCAAGCGTACCGCGCTTGCGAAATCGCACCGCGGGTCCTTTAACCGGACGCGGCCGGACGATCTGGCCGCCCACGCGATCCGCGAAGTATTGAGAGGCGTCCCGCAACTTGAACTGGCCGAAATCGGCGATGTGGTTCTGGGTTGCGGCCAACCGCACGGTCCACAAGGGAGCAACGTAGCTCGCGTATCCGCCATGCTGGCGGGGTTGCCCGTGACGGTTCCGGGCACCACCATCAATCGATTCTGCTCCTCGGGATTGAACGCGGTCGCGGTCGCCGCCCATGAAATCCTAAGCGAGGGCGTGGATGCGGCGATCGGCGGAGGCGTGGAAAGCATAACGATGGCGGTTCGCGACAGCGACCCCAACCCGGTGTTGAAAGAGACGCTGCCGGGAATCTACATGGTGATGGGCAATACGGCCGAAGTAGTGGCGAAACGCTACGGCGTGAGCCGCCTGGTGCAAGACGAGTACTCCCTGCTGAGCCAGCAGCGGACCGCCCGCGCCCAGCAGGAAGGCTTTTTCAGCGAAGAGATCGCTCCCATGAAAGTCAGCCGCGCGGTGCTCGATAAGAAGACCGGCGAAGTGGTAAAGATGGAAGAGGTCTGCTGCGATAAAGACGAGTGCAACCGTCCCGATACCACGCTGGAGGGCCTGCTGAAACTGCCGCCGCACTTCGATCCCACCAGCGGGCAGGGCAGCGTGACCGCCGGCAACTCCTCGCAGCTCTCCGATGGAGCGTCGGCGACCCTGCTGATGTCGCGCGAGCGCGCCGACGAGCTCGGTATTCCCTATAAGCTGATTTTCCGTGGCTTCTCCGTGGCCGGCTGCGAACCGGATGAAATGGGCATCGGACCGGTTTTTGCGATTCCCAAGTTGCTCAAGAAGCATGGTCTCAAGATCGACGACATCGACCTTTGGGAACTCAATGAAGCCTTCGCGGTCCAGGTGGTGTACTGCCGCGACCGCCTGGGCCTCGATCCGGACAAGCTGAATGTGAATGGCGGATCGGTGTCGATTGGCCATCCCTTCGGGATGACCGGTTCCCGCATGGTGGGCACGCTCGCCAACGAAATGCGCCGGCGCAAAGCCAAATACGGCGTTGTGACGATGTGTATCGGCGGAGGCCAAGGCGCCGCCGGTTTGTTTGAGCTCGCCAACTGACCTCAACCGCAAACCGCAAGAGCCAAGATACTCGCGAAGAAGATACGCTTTTGCAAGGCGTGCGCAGGCGCCAGTCTCAAGGGAGCGTACGTTTTGTTAACCTGGAATCATGGATGTAAGTCTGACTCGGGATCAGGAGGCATTCATCCACCGAGCCATCTTGAGCGGGCGGTTTCAGCGCCAGGAAGACGCCGTGCGGGAGGCCCTTTCCCTGTGGGAGGACCGCGAGCGCAAGCGAGCGGAGTTTCTAGCTACTCTCGATGATGCCAAGGCCTCTGTCGCGGACGGCGAAGGCCTGACAATCACACAGGAATCCATGCGGCAACTCGCCGAGGATGTGAAGCGTCGCGGTCTGGCACGCCTCGCTGCCGAACAAAAAGCTGCCAGTTAATGGCCCACCGGGTTGCGCCGCGAGCCGTCGACGACCTGGACGACATCTGGTACTACATTGCCAGGGAAAGCGGCAATGTCGACGTTGCCAATCGCGTCGTTGACTCGCGTCACCGACAGGTTCTTCCTTCTTTCGGGCCACCCATACCTGGGCCGTGGCCGCGACCAGGACATTGGTCGCGGATCGCGAAGTCTTCCCGTCGGCGAATACGTCATCGTCTACTGCATCGAAGGTGAGGATGTACTGATTCTGCGCGTTGCGCACAGGCGCGTCCGAGTACTCCGTTCAGTCCGCGTGACGAATACTATTGCAAACTTGCGGATGACCAGGAAAACCGCTAGGTTTTAGATATGACCGTGCAATCCCTCAAAGAAGCGATCCTCGAGCTACCGGAGTCTGAACGGCAATCTCTCACCCTCTGGCTTAATGGGCTCGACCACGACGACTGGGACAGGGAAATGCTCCAAGACTTCTCCGCGGGCGGACGTGGGGCCCATTTGGTCGAGAGGGTCAAGGCGGACATAACGGCGGGAAAATATCGCCCTGTTGAAGAGTTCTGTGCCGAGCGGCAGCAGAAGCGCAAGTAATGTTCGTGTCCCATGTCTCGGCTGAGTTATGGGAACCAATACAACGCACTTCCTTTTCAGATTCAACGTCTCGCGGACAAGGCGTACAGGCTCTTCACCGCAAACCCTCCCATCCGTCCCTCAACTTGAAAAAAGTCGGGCCCTTCTGGTCTGCTCGCATTTCCTTGGAATATCGAGTTCTCGGCTATCGGCAGGATCGCGAGTTTTTCTGGTTCTGGATCGGTCCGCACGACGAATACGTCAAAATTATCAAACTCGGCTGACCACCTTGAGAACCATGACCACTGAATTCCGCAAAGCCGCCCTTCCAGCGGATCTGCGCCGCCTCGTCGCATTCGATCACCAGGTCTTTCCCAAGCCCGATTGGTTTCACCGGGCCGATTGGGAGCGCTACCAATCCTATTGGATGATCGTTGATGGGACCAAGGCCGGCTGTTGCGCGTTTGAGCACAATGTCGATTTTCGGGAGGACCTCGAGGGTGAAAATCCGCCGCTCGCCGGTTCGCTGTACGTCGCCTCGACGGGCATTTTGCCGCGCTTTCGAGGGGAGGGTCTCGGCGATCTGCTGAAGTGCTGGGAGATCGCTTATGCCCGCCAACATGGCTTCAGGCGCATCGTAACCAACGTGCGCAAGAGCAACCGCCCCATGCTTCGTTTGAATTCGAAATTTGGGTTCAAGAGACTGCGGACGTCCAAAATCGACTACTACGATGAACCCTCGGAGCCGACGGTGGTGATGGAATGGAAAAAGGCACGATGACGCCGTGGGGCGCCAGGTGCTACATTAACACCACGGAGAACGTGGAGAGGCTGCATGCGATACCCAATATCGGCTTTAGCAATCGTCTTAATCGGCGGTATCTTGATCGGCGGCGCGGCACAGGCTGACGAACTCAGCGACCGCGCCTGGCAGTTGGAAAGCAAAGGGGACGCGGCGGGCGCGCGGGAACTGCTTCGGCAGGCGGCGCAGTCGGGTTCCGCGACCATCGGTACCGTGCGCGACTATGCCGAATTCCTCGATCGCCATCATGATCCCGCGACGCGCGCGGTCTATCAGCGATTGCTGGCCTCGGCCACTACACCTGAAAACCGCAAGCCGCTGGCGCGGCGCCTGGTTCTGCTGGATCTGGTGGATGGCGAGAATGCCGCCGCCGCCAGGGATTTGCAGATCTATCGCGAGGCCAACGGGACAGATTTTACGCTTGGCCCGGCTGAGCCCAAGCTTCCGGAGAATATGAAGACGGTTACGATTCCCGGACCGATTCGCTCCTTCTCGCGTATGGCGGCCCTCTCGCCCGATCTCAGCCGGTCGGAGGTGATTGGCGCACTGGCGCGCAATATTGTCACCAACGGCTACCAGGCCGCCAACAACAATGAGGCGCTGGAGCAGACCGAATATCTGAAGCTGGTGGTCCGCTATCTGACGCAGGCGCGCGAGATCGAGAAGCTGGCCGGGGCAACCGACAAAACCATTCGTATAGAAAACTGCGAGAGTTCGCAAACCGGCGATCTGCTCCGCGTTCTCGGTTACCGGATGCGCGGCGGGTGCGGTAGCGAAGTGGTGCTCGAGACCATAAACGCCAGCCGTGCTTTTCTCACCATCGATTCCGGGTTTCCGCTATCCGCGCTGGAGCAAAGCCTGCGCGCCAACCGGCCCTTTGTATACGACTATCATCCGTCGGAGGTCGGTCTCCTGTATGGTCCGGAGTATTGGTTGTCGGCCAAGGAGAGCCAGACGGGCGAGTTCATCGACGCCTTTATCGGCGATCCCGCGCTCTGCCGGCTTTATCTCGGGTTGTCGAAGCTGGAACCGCGCACCGCCGAAGAACTACGCAAGACTTCCGGCGTGCAGCGGCTGCGCGCGTTCTCCCACGTGCTGGATTTTTATGGCGGCATGTTCGATATCCGAAATGGGAAAGCGGTGGTACCGGGAGGCGCCCGGACAGAGAGAACCTGGGGAGAATTAGTGGGTGTCTTCCCGGACAAAGGCGGGGCCTTCTTTGAGCGGCTGGTGGCCAAGGACGACGGGTGGATGGCTAGCTATTACGATGCGCTGGCGCGTTTGAACGACGGGCCAGTGCAGCGCTATCTCACCGATCCGGAGCGCATGAAGCGCTTCTACGCGGCCATCCGCGGCAAGGTGACCAGCCCGGGCCCCGCGCGCCCGGTGTTCCGTGCCAACACGGATATGCTGCTGCTGACCGCCCGCCTGCGCCTGGATGCCGACGGCCGGCCGCATATTCCCGGCGGCTTGGAAGTATGGAAAGGGCTGTTCCTGGACCATCCCCACGGCAAATACGATAGCAAACTGACGAAATCGGCCGGGGCATGGAAGGAGCCGGACGACGTGGTCGAAGCTCTGTTTGGCCTATCGCGCAAATCGGTGGAAAACGAGCCGCTGAAGATATTCATGGCGCTGAGCGATGTCGACCGGCATCGCCATACTCCATTGGCGGCGGCTACCGTAAATCGTCTGGCGCGAGCTTATCGGGACTTTGGATCGCAGTACCCGATTTTCGCCGAAGTTCCCGAATTGACCGATGCCACCATCCTGGCCTTTATGGAAACGGCCGAATCCACCACTCAGATCAAAGATCAAGAATTGCGGGCGGACACGATTGGTACTTTTCAGGCGCTGACTGGGCTATGGCAAATTTGTTACCGGCAGGGCGCGATCCCTGCCAACCAGGCGGACCAGGTGTTGGCCGACATCGCCTCCCGTTTTCAGAAGGTGAAGAATGAGCGCGAGGTTTTTGACGAAGGACGGGAAGGGGTAAAGATTCTGCTGGCTGCCGCGCATCCTCCGGGACAAGCGCCGGCAGGCCAGGCCCCGGCAGGCCAGGCGCCCTCCGATGCCGCCCCTCAAGATCGCATGCTCGACCTGCTGGCGGGGGCGAACGGCGATGCTTCCGATGCGCAAACGCAGGTCGTCGAAGAGATGATCCGGCTGTTTGAAGCCCAGCGCCTGATTTCCTTGACGGCCCTCTTTGATCTGGTGGATAACTTGGAGCGCGTAGCGAAAGGCGAGAAGGCGAACATGCCCTTGGTCAATAAGACCGCCGGCCGGATTTCGGAAATCCAATTACCTCGCGCCTCGCTGAGTTCGGTTGAGAAGAATTCGCTGAGCTTCGGTTACTGGTCGGAGAGACACATTGAGACGCAGCGCAAACTCAATTTGCGCGCCTTGATCGACAAGGCATCCACCGATCCCAAGAAGCTGGAAGACGTCCGCGGCCTGTTTGCCCCGTTCCTGCGAGACACGCTGGTCGGTCTCAACTACGTGTATTACGCCCCGCCCGGAGCGCAAATCGTGCGCACCAATCCGCTGTTCGTGCGGAGCCACGATTTTATTGGCTTGCCGGGGACCAACGAGAGTTGGCGACCGACGGAAGTGCTGGGCAACGGCTGGCCGACGAGCGCGGGGGGCCGGCTGGTGGGCTCGCTCGCGGGCCTTCCTTATGCCATTGCGGAGGCCGAACAGAACTTCCTGGTGCCGACCCGGGAGCAGGCTCTGATTTGGGGCGATCTGGTGCCGCAACTCCTGGTGTCGGCGACGGTGGCCCGCTGGTGGCATGTGACGCCCTCGCAGTTGCACTGGGTGGGTTTGCATATGGAGTATGCCGAAACCCTGGCCGCGGAATCGGCCGTCAACGCTGAAGTGCGCCGGCAGTTTATCGAGGCGCTCTCCGCCTATGCCACGCCCGCCAGGCTGTCCAAGCTGAACGATCTTCTGGAAGCCGGACAAGCGAAGACGGTGCTGGACAACTTGATGCCATCGGAAATGTTCGCTGTGGCGGCCGATCTGGCGGCGCACGGTACCGACACTATGTTGGCCGCGGAAATCCGCAGGCAAGCGGCGGGGAATCCACGGGAACTCAACTATGCGTCGATCTCGCGCGCTTTCGGCACTCCCAAGCCCACGCTGACCAATTCCTACGTTCCCGAACTGCTAAACCTGCGTACGTTTCCCACCCTCATGGGATACTCCAGCCGGATTTTGGCCGAGAGCTGGGAATCGAACCTGCTGTATTATGCGGCGCTGGCCGATCAAATTCATGCTCCGCCGGCGCAATTGAACTTGTTAGTGCCGGTCTGGACACAGGAAACCGTGGAACGCATCTTCGCCACGCACCTGGAGGACTGGCCGGCGCTGCTGAGGTCGCTCCGGCTGGTGGGCGAGGATGTCTTGGAGAAGACCAGGAAACAGGCGGCAGTCGCGGCGGGGGCAGGGAACTAGAAAGTTGTGGAGCAGGTTATTAACCTGCGGCCGATTCTCAATCGGCCCAAGAAACTTGGAGGAATCTTGAAGTTACTTCGGAAAACAAGTCGCAAGACAATCGTTGTAGCTGGCTTGGCCGGACTGGCGGCGGCCGCCTGGCTGTATGCCCAGGAACGCCCCACTTTCCGCGTGAAAGTGGATATGGTGGTGCTGAGTTTCACGGTCACCGACAGTAAAGGCCACTACATAAATGGCCTGAAGCCGGCGGACTTCAAGATTTCCGAAGACGGCATACCGCAGAAGATGAATACCTTCGGCGAAGGCAACAAGGCGCCTCTCCAGGTGCTGGAGAACGGCTCGACCCGGCCGTTACTGGGTGTCGCCGATGCACCAGCGGAGGAGGCCGGCGAGAAGGCGGGCGACCTGCGGACAGACGCCTTTGTCGGCACTAACGTGTTTGTTCTCTTCGATACGAGTAACTACATGTACCGCGGCTTTGTATACGCGTCAGACGCGATTGCCGATTTCGTGCGTGGCTTGGATCGCGCCGACTCCGTGGCCGTGTACACTTTTAGCCGCAATCTATCGCGCGCCGCTCCCCTCACCCGCGACCGTAACGATGCGATCTTTGGTTTGCGCAAGGCGGTGGCCGGCGACGATGCCGCGCTGTACAACGGGCTGCTGCTGACGCTCCGCGACGCGGCGAAAGTGCCCGGGCGCAAAGTGATTATTGTGTTCTCCAACGGACCCGACAACTCCAGCATGATCGCTCCCGACGACGTCCGGGCCGTGGCTGAAGACGAAGGCATACCAATTTACGTGATCTCCACCAACGACGTGAACAAAGACCCAGTGTCGAGTAACATCTTTCGCCGGATTTCAACCCGGACCGGGGGTAAGGCCTACTTTGCCAAGACGTGGCAGAAGCAGGTGGAAGCGTTCGAATCCATTCGAGAAGATCTGGGCAACAGTTACACGGTGACGTATTATCCGCAGCAGAATCCCAATGAAGGGTTCCGCAAGATCGGGATCGAGATTGTTTCTGACGTCGGCAAGAAGTATCGGATTCGCGCGCGCCCAGGCTATCGCCCGCGCGGCGGCTTCTAAGCGAACGGGTTGGAGCCCGTGCGAGACGCACCGTGAAAATTCACGAGCGGGGAATCATTCGCGCACATGAGCTTCGGCTGACGTTGGTGGTCGCCGATGCGCCTACGTGCTGTGTCCCGCGTCAGCCCGCCCCCTCTAGCTAGCTCCCAGGGCTAGACGGATCTCACCAGAAAGGTGCAGTAAGTAAGCCGACGTATTGCAGGGCCCCTCGCTTCGGCAGGCCGTATTTTTCCCGCAGTTTGTAGGCGTCAAGCTGGGCGAAGGCCGGCACCAAGCCGACGAAGATTGCAAAGCGCACGACGGATTGGGTCATGTTTTATCCTGAAATCCCGCTCAGATCGGTACGGAATCAGTGTATCGTTCGACGCAGGTCTTCAACC
>DATFZA010000326.1:0-4840 GCA_035314765.1 Bryobacteraceae bacterium | reverse complement strand
ACGGCCCGCACAAATAGAGATGTCCCTCAAAGAACGCCGCATCGCGGAACTGTGCCGGTGCGCTGACGGGCTCAAACGGGCTGACGACTGTCTTATCCAGCGTGTAACGGCGGAAGTCGACCTGATTTTCATGGGCGACGCCCGTTCGCGCGGTATTTAAGATGTGCTCGGCTTTGCGGAAAGAGGAACCGACAAGAAAAGCGGCGGCAACTACGGCCAGCATGGTCAGCGCGATCCCGAGTTGCTTCACGATGAACCTTAAACACTACTATACGGTGATGCCTTTCAACTGGCGAGATGCCGGGCTTGAATTTAAAATCTTTCCGCCGTACAATTCAGACCTCAGGGAGGACCCATGGAACTCAAAGAAACGTTGGCGTCGGTTTTGGCCGGCAAGAGGCGAGAAGTCTGGTGGATTCCACCCCAGGCCACTGTGTATGAAGCCATTGCCGTAATGGCGGAAAAGGGCGTCGGAGCGTTGTTGGTGATGTCGGGAGACAAACTGGAAGGCATCATCTCCGAGCGCGACTATGCCCGTAAAGTGATTTTGCTCGATAAAGCTTCGCGTAACACCTTGGTCCGGGAGATCATGTCCGACACGGTATACACCGTCACCCCAAATCACACGATTAGCGACTGCCTGCAAATCATGACGGAGCGCCGCATCCGCCATCTTCCGGTTCTGGAGGACGGACGCGTTGCGGGTATCGTGACCATCGGGGACCTGGTCAAGTGGCTGGCAGGCAAGCAGGCTGAAACGATCGAGCACTTGCAAGCCTACATTGGGGGCACCTATCCGGGCTGACTTGAACTCTAGCGCCGGCCTGGCCGATTTCAAGATCACGCCCGAAACTCCTGGATGTGATCGGCCACCCAGTCCCGGAATGTTCGCGCCGGCGTTCCGGTTATCTCTGCGACGGTGGATGTCACGAACGCCGGTTGACCGGTCGCCGCGGCCCAGGCGTCGAGCAGCATATTGACGACGGCGGCAGGCATGAGATGGAGCAACTCATTTCTCGCGTCTTCCGGCGAAATTTCTTCCAGGCGCAGCGGACGGCCGATCACATCACCGATCGCCGAAATCTGCTCGGACTGGGTCAGGGACTGAGGCCCGGTCAGAACATATTCCGCTCCGGCGTGTCCATCCTCACACAAAACGCGGACCGCGACCGCGGCAATGTCGCGCTCGTGGATCGGAGCCGTAGGAGCAGCGGCATGGGGCCAGCGCACGACATCGCCGCCGGCGCGGATCCGCGGCGCCCACCAGAGCAAGGCGTTCGCGGCGAACATTCCGGGCCGCAGGAACGTCCATTCGAGTCCCGTGGTCTCGATCAGCCGCTCGATTTGCTCAGCCAGCGCCCGGCTTGGATTGGGCTGCTGGAACAAGGGGTGCGGCGTTTTGAGCGGAGCGGAGAGAAACACGACGCGCCCTGCGCGCCTGGCGATCCGCTCCAAAGCGGGAGCAACCGTGGCTGGCGGCGCGGTCCACACCAGGAACACCGCATCGATGCCATCCAAGCATGCATCGAGAGTCTCGGGAAGAGTAAGATCGCCGCGTAGCACATCCACGTGCGGCGGTAACCCAGCCGTTTGCGGGTCGCGGGCGAGCGCGCGGACTTGCACGCCCGCGGCCGGCAATTGAGAGCAAACCTGGCGGCCGACCCTGCCGGTAGCTCCAATGACCAGGATGCGGTTCATGAAAGACAGCTTAGCGGAAGGCTGGGATTGAAACCGCGGGTGTTGACAGCCGGTCTGCTCGATTCGTGTGCAAGCAATCAGATCGGCTCAGCAGCGAGATCGATGGCCTGTTGCACAATCTCCTCCGAGGCGCGAAAGTCGAGGTCTCGACGCAATATCTGGACCAAGCCACGGAGTTCGGGTGCACGACCTTCCAGGTTAAGGCGTGCCAGCAAACGCAGTGTGCCAACTGGCTTCCTGCCCATCCGCGCAGCGATCATGCGAGCGCGTTTTTCATCTCCGATGAAGTATGGCGCTTGTTTCTCCTGCGCTTGGATCAGAGCCTCCGCTTCGCCCTGGTGCAGCTCCGCTCGGAGCAGTTGCACGTTATAGGTATCGGCGGCCAGGCATCTCGCGAAGAATCCCATGTTGTAGAGCTTGTTCAGGCGATAGCGAAACCGCCCCTTCTTGTTTAGTTCCTGTTGGACGGCGCGAGGCACATACACCTTGTCAAAAAATAGCGCTAGCTCGCGAGCGAGATCCAGGTGGGAAAGGTTGATGAGGGGAGACGCATCCACCACCGCGATTCGCAAGCGACTATTCCTTGTTCAACGAAAAAAGCACCAGCAGACCGAGGCCGAGTGCGGCCAGCGCGCCAATGGTCCGTTGCTTTTCTTTAGTCAACTGCTGGCCCTTGAGGAATTCCACGATCTGGGTTTCCACCGTTCCGGGGTTGTCCCACGGAGAGAACATAAAGACCCTCGGAAACCGGGCCAGGAGAGGATGGCCTGCAAGGTCCGTGCGCACAATGGGAATGACGATCTTACCGCGCTCCAACGCGTAGGCCAGCTCACTCTGCACCATTTGACTGGCGGCGGCCGTTATAATCGCCAGCACGCAGTCTGCACGATCTATAGCCTGTTGCACAGTCACCGCGCTCGCTGCAGCCGTGCCGTTTCCGTGGTGGGGCACGTACATCTCGATACCATGCGCCGCGGCGAGGGTCTGCAAGCGCCACGCCAGCGCCATCTCCGCGGGATCGAGACTGTAGCTCAGGAACACACGAAAGGCCATCGCGTCTACAATTCTAGCGAAACGCGCTTGTCGCAAATCTGCAGAATCGGGTTTTGCACACCATTCCGATACGGTGTACAATTGTGCACAGTGGTTGAGTGGGCTCGCAAGTGCGATCAAGGTGTAGGCACGGAATCCGGTTCGTGGACGCAGTTCCGGCGCTGGAGGACGATCGTGCCATCGCTGTCCGGGATGATGCTTCTGAAGAAAAGCGCTGGGTACATGGAGAAGCTCTGAAGAAGGAATACGATTTCAGCATGGGAAAGCGTGGGGCGGTTGTACCGACGGCAGCCGGCAAGACGCGGGTCACCATTCGGTTGGACAATGACGTCTTGGACTGGTTTCGCGACCAAGTGGACAAGGCCGGAGGTGGTAACTACCAGAGCCTGATCAACAGCGCACTTCAGGACTTCGTGAAGCGCAGCCGGGAGCCTCTGGAGACGACGCTACGTCGCGTAATTCGCGAGGAGCTACGGCGCGCCGGTTAAGTTTGGCCCGGCGGGCTACTTCAAGTCAGCGAGGGCAATAAGCGCCCGTTTCGGCCCGCACTCTCAAAAACGTGCCCCGCACCAAGCGCCAGGGGACACAGCTACGATAAATTTTGACGAAGGAGTTTCTGAATCGGGCCCGCTGTGTCCCCATCCGCGTCGCAAGCTCGGCGGTTTTCATTCTTTAGGACAGCTTCGCCCGCACCTTCTCGCTGAGCGCCTTGCCCTCCACGCGCTTACCCGCTAGCTTGGCTTGCGCGGCTTTCATGACCACGCCCATTTGCTTGGCGGCGGTCGCGCCGGTTTCGGTGAGCGCGGCGGCGATGGCGGCGTCGATCTCTTCTTCGCTGGCGCTGGCGGGCATGTAGGATTCCACGACCTTGAGTTCGGCTTCTTCTTTGTCGGCCAGTTCCGGGCGGCCGCCTTTGCGAAACATTTCGGCCGATTCGCGGCGCTGCTTGATCAGCGAGCTGAGGACTTGCATCTCGGTGGGCTCGTCCAGCGGCTTCATGGAATCCACTTCGTGCTTCTTGAGCGCGGTTTTGATCAGGCGGATGGCGCCGAGGCGCATTTCGTCCTTGGACCGCATCGCGGCGACCATGTCAGTTTGAATGCGATCGAGTAGGGGCATGCGCCTTTATTCTAGAATGATATTGCCCCTCACATGGTAGAAACCCCGCATTCCACAGGTTCGTCTTGCCGGAATTGCGGCCACACTCTCACCGGCCCCTTCTGCTCCGCATGCGGCCAGGCGGAACGCGACGGCCACCCGCCGAGAGTGGGGCACTTCTTTCACGACCTGGTGCATGAATTCCTGCACGTCGATGGAACCATTTTTCGCACGCTCAAAGCGCTTTTCTTTCAGCCAGGCAAACTGACAGAGGAGTATTGGGCCGGCCATGTGGTGGCATGGATCCGCCCCATCCGGATCTTCCTGGTGGTCGCCGCAATTCACTTGCTGGTAGCCAGAGGGGTGGGCCCGCTAAATTTTCAAGTGCACCTCGAACGGGCGCCAAATGGCGGGTTGAATGTTCACATCGACAGCGATCTACGCCAGGCGCCCGCCGCCAGTCAGGCCGGCGCGGTTCCGGACGAACAGCGCCGGGAGTTCTTCGAGAAGTTTGAGAAGACCTATGATGCCATCCGGTACAGTTCCGTTCTCATATTCGCTTTTGTCTCTTGGGTGCTTTACCGCAAGCGGCAGCCGTCTATCGTCGATCATCTGATCGCGGGATTGCACTTTTATAGTTTTTGGTATTCCCTGGCGGTGGTGGCCGGTCTACTGGCAAGGTTGCAACCGGCTTTCAACTACCTGGCGATGCTATCGGTGGTCTACCTGTTCCTCGCATTGGGCCGCCTGTTTCACGAGCGCTGGCTGCCACGTCTGATAAAGACGCTAGGGCTATTCGCGATGCTGTTGCTCACGGAACTCGCGCTCGGTTTAGCCGCCGGGGCCTGGGTTACGCGCAGCTTGTAGGTGTGCCTCGTCGTGGCTTTTTCCCCCACTAATGTTCGGGCCTAGACTGCCGGGGGATCTCGGCCTCGGCGCAGCTTGTAAAATGGTATTTCCATACCATGCACATCCGTAAGCAAAGACTCCT
>DATFZA010000325.1:0-7012 GCA_035314765.1 Bryobacteraceae bacterium | reverse complement strand
GAATTTGCGGCGCTCTCCAGCACATAGATTTGATCGCCGCTATAGTCCGGGTACGGAATAGGTCCCTGCGTGAAACAGCTGGAAGAGTACGTCGGCGCGCCGTTGCTCACGCACCCGGGACCGCTGTAGTTGTAAGTGGCGTAGGTCGCCTGATTAATGTTCGGCACCACCGGCAAGTGGCGCCCCATGTTGCCCACGTATCCCAGACTGATTATGTTGGCGCCCAGTTCTTTCTGGAGCTGCAAGCTGTACTGGGCCAGGCGCCCCGACTTCAGGTTGTTGGCTACGGAGTCGATTTCCGTTCCGGCAGCAACCCCGGTTCCCAGCTCCTCATTCGGATAATCCGCACTGGCCGGATCAATGGTGGGCAGCCACAGACCTCTCGCCATAGTAAGCCCCAGACCGCCGGGCCCGGCAATCGCGGTCGGACATTCGACGGGATAGAAGGAGTCTCCCCCGCAGTCTCGGCTGACCACGAACGGAACATTTTGCAGAACGCCAGCGTTGCCAATTTGATTCGGGAAGTAGGAGAGACCAAAACCGCCTCGCAGCACCATGCCGCGGCCAAGCGATGCTGCAAAACCCAGCCGAGGAGAGATATTGCTGAAGTCGGTCTTTATATTGGCGGTGCTCGTGCCGTGGTTGGCTCCTGAAAGGACAGGAGAAACCACGTAACCAGTGGCGGTATCAAAGCTTGAAATGTACCCGTTCACTTCGGTGAATGGGGTAAAGACTTCATAGCGGAGCCCGAGGTTGAGGGTCAACCACCTGGTCGCACGCCAGTTGTCCTGAATGTAACCGCCGATTTCCCAGGAGCGGAAGTGCGGGAAAGCCACATCGTTCTGGAATTGTGCGTCCGAGGCATAACCCGCGACCAGGTCGCCAAGACCACTGCCCGTGAACGTCCCGTTGACAGAATAGACGCCTCGGGGGCTAATGCTTTGCTGCCAGTTGAGCTGCCGCCGGATCAGGCTCGCCCCGGTCTTCACACTGTGAGTGCCATGGTTCCATGTCAAAGACCCCTGGTACTGGAAGGTGTTGTTGTAGTCGAAGAGCGGCGCGAATAGTCCGTCGCCCAAGCCAGTGTAGGGCGGAGCTGCGAAAAAGGCTGGCAGACCGTATTTCGCTCCGCCGCTGTCGGCATTCATGCAGTAACCGGTTCCCAAGGAACAGGGATCGAAGCCCAAGTCAACGCCGGCGTCAGCGCCATTAAGAGTCAACGACTGGTTGGCAAACCTAAGATATGCGAACTTCAATTCCAGCAGCAGTTCCGGTCGAAAGACATGAACGTAGTTCAAGCCAATATTCTGGCCGCGTTCCAGGGCCGGTCCACCTGTGATTCCCGGCGGGTTGCTGGGAACGAATGTCTTTCCATTAATGAAAACATCCGGGAGGCTCCCTGGAGTATAGGTGTTCACATCGTTAAATGAGTAGCGCACAAACAGCGTGTCGCGATCCGAGAAGTGATGATCGACCCGCACATCGAAAGTGTGGCTGAATTGGGTTCTGACCGGAGAGTAGACAAAGTTGTTTTGCGTCCCGGAGCTCGTCGGCATGGGATACAGCGAGAACAAGTTTTTACCCAGTTCACTGACCACAAACGGGCTTGTGTTCCCGAGCAAGGAGCCGGCGGGGATGGTATCGCCTACCACCGCTGCCGCTACAAGACTCTCCTGCGCGGCCGTCGGCACGGTGGAGGTATACGTGTTCTGGGCGTAGAGCTGGCGAAACCCCTCGTAGTCGCCAAAGAAAAAGGTTTTATTCTTCTGAATCGGGCCGCCGATGCTTGCGCCAAATTGATTTTGACGCAACTCGGGTTTCCGCCCCATAGTCGCAAAGTAGTCGCGCGCATCGAACGCGTCGTTGCGCAGGTACTCGTAGAGCGAACCGTGGAAACTGTTCGTGCCAGACTTGGTAATAACATCGGCCACGCCCCCCTCCGTGCGGGAGACTTCCGCCGGGTACAAGTTGGTGGAGACGATAACCTCCTGAACGGCGTCAATGGAGGGCCGGACGACGATGGTGCCGAAATACCGTTCATTATTGTCCATGCCGTCGATCATATTGTTATTGAGAAAGTCGTTCTGCCCGTTGGCGGAGAAGGCGGAGGTCAGGCGGCGGTCTGTGCTGTGATCCCCGCCTCCGGCCGCGTTGAAAGCTCCCGGGGTCACGCCCGCCGAGAGCTGAATTAAATTTGTCAGATCGCGGCCGTTCAGCGGTAGGTCTGCTAGAGATTCTCTGCCGATGCTGGTGCCAATGGTGGAGGAGTCGGTTTGCAGAGCGGGAACGGCGCCGGCCGAAACCGAGGCGCTTTCCCTGACCACGCCGACCACCATCTTGCCGTCCACGCGGACACGGTCTCCCGCTGACAAGTTTATGTCTTTAGCCGCGAAGGTCTTGAAGCCTTTGGCCTCAATCGAGACTTCGTACGTCCCTACCTGCAGAAGGCTGAAGCTATAGTCGCCCGTTTTCCCCGTCTGTACGGTTCGGAATACGCCCGTCCCCGTGTTCTTAATCGTCACCTTTGCGTCGGGTAGCACGGCCCCCGAAACGTCCGTTACCCGGCCTACCACGTCGCCAGTGTTTACTTGCCCGACCATCTGCGGAACGGCCGCGAACAACGGCAAACACAACAGCAACGGGATCCAAAGCCGCCTGCTCGGATGCCATGGAAGAGTGCGAAGGGCCGTGCGGGACGACCGCTTCAACGCCGCGTTGGCTTTTTGATCCACTTTGTTGCTCCCCTGACCAAGAGGCGGAAACGATGACGGCGAAGCAAGCCTAGGACGGCGCTTTTTCGATTTCTAGGGGGATTAAGAGCTATAAGCGACTAGAATATATCCCTCGTATGGGAAAACCGCAAGCGAGGGCGTGCATCTGGCTGTCCATTTTGCTGGCGTCCAGCGCTTGCGCTTTTGCATTGGATCCCTCACTTGATGTCAGCCAGTACGCGCACACCGCGTGGAAGGTGCGCGAAGGCTTCACCAAAGGCACAATCTTTGCGATCGCGCAGACGCCGGATGGCTATTTGTGGCTGGGCACGGAATCCGGATTGGCCCGCTTCGATGGCGTCCAAGCCGTCCCGTGGCAGCCGCCAAACGGTGAGCAACTCCCCAGCAATTTTATTCAGGACCTCTTGGTTGCGCGCGACGGCACTCTTTGGATTGGCACGGACAAGGGGCTTGCCAGCTGGAAGGACGGCAAGTTTTCACAGTATCCAGGGGTTGCCGATTACCGCATTTATTCGCTGCTGCAAGACGCTGGAGGAACGATCTGGTTGGCGGCTGAAAACCCGGGCAGGGTCTGTGCCGTCCGAGTCGGCATTGCGCAGTGCCAAGGGGACGGGAGTTTCGGCTTTTCCGTATCCGCATTATACGAGGACCACAAAGGCAATCTGTGGGTCTCGGCTGAAACCGGTCTGTGGCGATGGGCGCCCGGCCCTTCAGAGCACTACAAGTTGCCCGAGGGAGTTCAGGCCGACGAGCTACTCGAAGACGACAACGGCGCACTCCTGATGACAACCAATAAATCCGGCCGGTTCGAGGGTCACGTTAATGGCTCGATGGAAGGGCTGAAACAACTTGTGGCCGGAAAAATTCGGGACTACACACTTCCCGCGGTCGCCGAGCAGTTCACGCCCCTTCGCCTGTTCCGGAGCAGGGATGGCAGTTTGTGGATTGGCACCGTCCGGGGTTTGTTGCACCTGTATAAGGGCAGGATCGATCGATTCTCAGTTGCCGACGGCCTGTCTGGCGACCTCGTAACCAGCATTTTTGAAGATCGCGAAGGCAGTGTTTGGGTCAGCACGTCAACCGGGCTCGATCGATTTCGAGAATTCGTCGTACCGACAGTCTCGGTAAGCCAGGGTCTTTCCATTGCCGCAGCTGACGTGCTCGAATCGACCCCGGATGGAAGTATTTGGATTGCCACGGCGGATGGTTTGAACCGCTGGCAAGATGGGCATATGACGGTTTACGGCAGGCAAAATGTAGCGAAGCCAAACGGGCGAACAGATCAGCGACCTGCCATTGTCGACACGAGGGTAACAGAAGTCTCGAACAGCGGACTTCGAAACAAGGTCTATGCGCTCGGGCAGGATGACCGGGGACGACTGTGGGCCGGAAGTCGCGAAGGTGTGTTCTACTTTGACCGCGGCCGGTTTGTGCGGGTTCCTGGCCTCCCAGGAGGAGATACATCCGCAATCGCTGGGGATGGGCACGGGAAGGTTTGGATCGGTAACCTCGACCACGGTCTCATCTATTCGACACCAGAGGGTGCCGTTCAGCGCATTCCTTGGGCCCGATTCGGACAAAATTACGCGGCGGTAGCTTTGCTGCCTGATCGGCTGCAGGGCGGCCTGTGGCTCGGATTTGTTGAGGGTGGAATCGCTTACCTCAAGGACGGCCAGATCCGCGCTTCCTACAACGCCGCTGAGGGGCTTGGCAATGGCGAAGTGACGGACCTTCAGTATGGTTCGGACGGTGCTGTCTGGGCGGCGACCGAGGGTGGTTTAAGCCGAGTGAAAGACGGCCGCATCACGACTCTTACCAGCAAGAACGGCCTGCCCTGCGATGCCGTTCAGTGGGTGATCGAAGACAACGATCATTCTTTCTGGTTGTACATGCCTTGCGGCCTGGTGCGAATTGCGCGCCCCGAACTGGACGCCTGGGTGAGTGATTCGAAGCGCGCCATTCAGACCAAGGTTTTCGACAGATCCGATGGGGTATGGAGTTTTGGCCGTAATGGCCGCCACACTCCATATGTGACCAAATCGCCAGATGGGAAAATATGGTTCTCACCCCCCGACGGCGTGAGCGTCATCGATCCGCGGCATCTACCGTTCAACAAACTTCCACCGCCGGTAGCGATCGAGCAAATTACCGCCGACGGCAAGACTTACCACGTATCAAAGGAATTGCACCTGCCTCCAAGAGTCCGAGATCTCTCGATCGACTACACGGCGCTGAGCCTCGTTGCGCCGGAGAAGGTGCATTTTCGGTTCATGCTGGAAGGCCAGGATAGCAATTGGAGGGAAGTCGTCAACAACCGCCACGTACAGTACTCGAACCTTGCGCCGGGCAATTACCGCTTCCGCGTGCTCGCCTCGAACAACAGCGGCGTGTGGAACGAGGAAGGCGCGCTGCTGGACTTCGCGATTGATCCTGCCTTCTACCAGACGAACTGGTTCCGCGCGCTGTGCGCGGCCGCGTTCCTGGCGCTAATTTGGGCGGCTTATCAAGTGCGGGTTCGGCAACTGCGGCACCAGGAAATGAAGCTTCGGGATGTGGTGGAAACCATTCCGACATTTGCCTGGACCGCTCTGCCGGATGGATCCATCGACTTCGCCAATCGCAACTGGGAACAATATTCGGGTTTATCCACCGAGAACACCGCCGGCTCAGGTTGGGAAGCCGCCGTTCACCCGGAAGACTTGAAGCGACATACAGAGAAATGGCGCGCCTCGGTGACGAACGGCGAGCCTTTCGAACACGAGGTGCGCTTCCGGCGCGCGGACGGCGAATATCGCTGGTTCCTTGTACGCGCCGTGCCGCTGCGGGATCAACGAGGCAAGGTCCTGAAGTGGTACGGTACCTCGACGGACATTGAAGATCGCAAGCAAGCCGAACAAAGATTCCGCGACCTGCTGGAGTCGGCGCCCGATGCGGTCGTGGTAGTGAATCGTGAGGGCCAAATTGTTTTGGTCAATGCGCAACTGGAAAAGATGTTTGGCTATCAGCGAGCCGAGGTGTTGGGAAAACAAATTGAAATGTTAATGCCGGAGCGGTTCCAGGGCAAACATCCGGGAAACCGTGCGGCTTTTATGGCCGACCCTCGCACGCGGCCCATGGGATCTGGGCTGGAACTGTACGGCCGACATAAGGACGGGCGTGAGTTTCCGGTGGAGATCAGCCTCAGTCCGCTGGAAACTGAGGAAGGCGTGCTGATTTCCAGCACCATTCGCGACATCACGGACCGAAAGCGGGCCGAGGAAAAGATTCGCCAGAGCGAAGAGGAGCTGCAGCAGCTCGTCGACGTAATTCCCCAGCAAGTCTATGTTTTCGACGCGGATTGGAGTCCGCTTTTTGCCAACCGACGAGAACGGGAATACACCGGCTTGACTCTCGAGGAGGCGAAGTCGAAAGACGTCTTTGCCAGAAAGTTTCATCCCGAGGATCTGAAGAAGTTAGAGGCCATCCGTGAGCGCGCGCTTTTAGAGTCAGCCCCTTGTGAACTTGAGGCACGAATAAGGGGAAAAGATGGGCAGTATCGCTGGTTCTTGATCCGAGACAATCCGCTGCGGGATGAGCAGGGACGGGTGCTCCGGTGGTACGGGACGCGCACCGACATCACCGAGTGGAAGAATGCCCAGGAAGCATTACAGCAGGCGCAGGCAGCACTCGCGCACGTTACACGGTTGACGACCATGGGCGAAATGACTGCTTCGATCGCGCATGAAGTCAATCAGCCGCTGTCGGGGATCGTTAGTAACGCTAGCGCCTGCCTGCGTTGGTTGGCTGGAGATTCGCCTGATCTGGAAGAAGTCCGGGAAGCCACACGCGACATCGTCCGCGACGGCAAGCGGGCCGGTGAAGTGATCGCCCGCATTCGGGCCTTGACAAGAAGGGGGGCGGTCACTAAAGAAAGGTTGGACCTGAATGAAATCATTCGGGAGGTCCTCACTCTCGTCGGCGACGAAACGAGGGGAAAGAGTGTAATCATTCGAACGCAATTTGCGGATAACCTTTCAACTGTCGCCGGCGATCGAGTTCAGTTGCAGCAGATAGTGCTAAACCTGGTTATGAATGCGATCGAAGCAATGAGCAGCATAAATGAGCGGACGCGAGAACTGCTCATCGCGACCCGCAATTTTGATACAGGCCACGTGCAGGTAACGGTTGAAGACTCGGGGATAGGTCTTGCCCCGAACACAATAGACAAGATCTTTGACTCTTTCTACACCACCAAGCCCGGAGGTATGGGAATGGGACTCTCCATTTGCCGCTCTATTCTT
>DATFZA010000324.1:0-3883 GCA_035314765.1 Bryobacteraceae bacterium | reverse complement strand
TGATAGCGGCGCCACTGGCGAACGCAATCGCCCACCGTCCACAATACCGAGCGATGAGGAGGGCGTGCGTGGGCGGACGTTCGAGGATTATCGCGCGGACATCATGCTGCGTTCGGCGGTCGAGCGGCAGTTCGAGATCGTCGGGGAAGCGCTGCGGCGGCTCGAAAAGGCCGCGCCCGATCTCGCGCTCAGGCTTCCCGAGCGCACAAAGGCGATCGCGTTTCGCAACATTCTGATCCACGGCTACGATTCGATCGACGACGCCATCGTCTGGCGAACCATTCATGAAAGCCTGCCGGCCCTGCGCGCGCGCCTCGCCGCGCTGCTCGACGAGGCCGGAAACGCATGAAGGGCAGAGATTTTTCATCGGGCGCGACGGCTGGGCGAAGGAAGCTACGGCAGCGCAGTCGGGGAGGGGGTTACGATGTAATTGTCTTGGTGCCCTCTCGGCCCTAAATTTGAGTATCCGAATATGCCGCCGACAGTGGGCCCGCCTGGTCTTTCGCTCCTCGCGCACCAGTCTTTCGTTCTCTTGTCGGCGTTGGCCGAGCAGTCGATCATCGACGTGCTGTCAGGGGTGTAGGGGGAAGCTGGCGGTAAAATCTGGGCGGCGTAGGGCGGCGGTTTCGTGATCGAGAAACGATATATTGTACCGGCAGGAGATTCTGCCAAGCTTAACGTACAATCTTTGAAATCTGTAGCGCTAACGTAAAAGCTCCGAAAACTGGGGACGACATCTGTATCCGGGACGTCAGTGCAGATGCCGTACTTCGTGAATTCGAGCTTGCCGGTGGGCCCACCAATTTGCACGTTGATGGGTGGAACAGCTGGATTCTGGTTCGGCAAATTCTCCGTCCCGCCGACAGCAAGGATAAGCCCGTCGCCTTTGACGTTCATATTACCCACGGCGTCGTCGACGGAGTAGGCATAGGCATTTTTCGCGCCAAGATAATCAAAATTATGAATCAGGACGAGGTAGGGGTCGAATTCTCCGGTATAGGGTTTCTCCTTCGTGCCCTCTGAACCAATCGGCCAATACTGCAACTTGTCAAATTGCTCTTTGACCTTCTGATAGAGAGCATAGTGGTTCGCGTTGTAGTCTGGGGGCGTATTTTCAAGCAGGTTGAGAGCAGCGTTACACAAGCCTTCCGTAAATGGCGTCCAACCATACGCATGCTGCAGCGTCAGTTGCAAGGTCAGCGGAGCCACCGGGTCGGGAAACTTCGTGTAGTTGCAGCCAAGCGAGCGGTAGTTTTTGACGTAATTATCATAGTTAGCCTGGATGAGTTTACTTACGGTGACTATGTAAGCACAAGTTGCGTCCTTTGAAGTGTTTGAGACGCAAGCTGTCCAACGATTTGCCAAATCCTGTATGGGTCCGTAATTTGGCCATGTATTCGTCTTTGCCGGATCGCCTTGCGACGGAGACATATCCGGGTCGCCCGCAAAGATATGGAGGGCCGATGGGACCTTAGGAATTATTACCCCTTGATTGTCTTTGAACTGCGGCCAGCCTTTCCATTTTGAAGTCTGAAGGAAGTTCGTGAGAGACTGCCTAAAGGGCGTGACGGAATTTGGCGAGCCGATATAGCCAACTTGCTTGTTATTGTACGGCTCCATCACGACTGGCAGGTAGGCGGTATCGACATAAGAAACATCGTAATCGACTTGATGCACATTCAGTTCGGTGATATTATCGGAGCCAATGGTATATTCAGTCAGCTGCTCCGGCTCGTTGTTCTTAATTCCGGCCTTACTCATGAAGAATTCCAACGGCGACGCACAGCCTTCGACGCACGAAGGGCGGACTGCGTCTGATGCGATGTTGGGAACCGGCGCCTGATCCTTGTCCGTCTCGCCCGTATAGAGTTTCGTTAGGGCCGGTGGGGGCTGATGAGTCGATCCTGGGGAGTCAAAGATTTCAATGCGGCCGCCGTTCCACCAATCGATATTTTGGTTCAACTCACCCTTAGCGGCTAATTTCGTATAGAGCGGAAGCGTTATCGTTACATGGCCGCCTGGCGGAATACCGTCTCCCGTGGGATTGATATAGAACCGAAATCCGGTGTCCCTCCCATAGCTGTTGCTTGTATTGTGAAACTGCAATTGCAGCCACTTATCTGGATTGTTGATGCCTGTCGTAAGCACGGGATAGATGTTGAAACCGTCCGCGGGTTTGGTATTATTATAAATTATTATTGTCATACAAGGAGGATCAGTCGTCGTGCAAGGGGCGACCGGCGGCTTGGCCGTCTGCGCGGCACACTTGCCAGGATCACCAACGACGAGCGCAGCCAAGAGGGCCGCACAGCCCAGCGCCGACATTGCTTTGTCTGCCCAAAGCGGCTTCATAATCAATCCTCCCTCTCGGATGTCATGTCAGTCCTTGATTGGGCGGAACCTGTCCCCGCTCACGGCGCCTTGGCCGGGTCCATGACGCCCTTGAAGATGAACTTCACCGTGCCGCCGGCGCCGGCGCGATTCAACTGGCACACGACCGGCTGCGGGCTGTGCTCCGTACCCGCCTTGCAGTAGCTCTGCATGGCCGGGCCAAGCGGGTTGCACTTCGTGTCGGGGGCATTGCCGATGGCGGCGCACTTCGTGCAGCGGTACGGGAACACGCCCCAGGCGGTCTTGTCGCCGGTGAGCGTGCCGCTGTTCTGGGCCACCTGGCCCCCGCCAGGGTTGGACGGCCATGGCGTCGCGCCGCCTTCGGACAGGTCCATCGCCATGATGGCGTTGATGCCGTCGACCGAGCTGACGTCCACGGCCTCGTCGCCGATGTTGATGGCGAACTCGCCCTTGGTCACGCCGCATGGGCCGCCGGAAATCGGGCACGACTGCGGGGGGGCGCGGAACGTCACCGCCCCTGTGGCCAGGGCGCCGTTGAACGAGTTCCATGACACAGTCTGGTTGGCCTGCAGCGTGAAGCTGCCCTGCAGGCCGGAGCCGCTCACCGGCACGTTCCGGCCCGTGCTGACGTCCACCAGCTTGGCGTCCTCAACCTTGCCCTTCGAGTCGGCGCCCAGGGTCAGCCAGGCGTTCACCGGGCTGCCGGTGGCGTTGGAAAACTGCAGCGAAGTGAACGACTGGGCCCCAGCGCCGTCCCGAGCGGCGAGCGTCATCACGACGGCGACAAACAAGATCAGAACCGTTCGCATGTCACGAACTCCTTCTTGTGGCCGTAAGTATGCGTTCCGGCTGCTATGACCCAGGGTCGTCTGCAGGAACTTGTTGTAGAATAAGCCCTTGGGATCCAGGCGCTTGCGGTAGGCGGCGAAAGCCTCCAGGCGCGCGCCGCGGCGCCGGCGAAGGTCGGCCAGGAAGTTCCGGTTGAACGGGGCCGTATGGGTCCCTGCGGCCGCGGTCGGGTCGTAGAAACCGTACATCTTGCCGTTGTGCGGGAAGCCCCCCATTTCGACCCATCCCCGCTCGACGTCGGCGAAGAACTGCAGCAGCTTCGGTGAATAGTCGGACGGCTTTTGCTCTTTCTTGACGAAGCCGATCAGGTCCAAGTTGCCGAACCAGGTGTTTTGGGGATTTCCTGTGAACGTCGCCGACATGGCCGTGTCGCCCCCCTTGACGAAACGGAACTCCATCGGCGCCGCGATGTGGAAGGCGCCGTCTTGCAAGACGATGCGCGAAACGACATCCAGGCCGTCCCACACTTTTTCGAGCCCGGCGTCGTCGAGGCGCGGCAGCGGTATGTAATAAGACATGAAAATCACTTGCACCGCGCCGGTCAGCCACAGGTCCGAATGCGATTTGTTCGCAGTTGTGACGTCTGGCTCGATCACCTCGAACGTGATTGCGGCGATGACAGCGGGGCCTGCCAAAGGATCAAGCGGCGCATAGTCATACTGCGCTTGTTCCGCCAAGTCGG
>DATFZA010000323.1:0-4486 GCA_035314765.1 Bryobacteraceae bacterium | reverse complement strand
AGAAGATTGGTCCTATGGCCAGATAGTCCACAGGCTCGGTATCGCCGGCCAATAATTGGTGTTCGTTATGCGTCGAAAAACCAATGATGGCCTTCTCCGACAACTTGCGGGCGGCGGCCGGCGGCAGATCCTCCTGCCCCAGATGCAGCGCCGCGTCAAGCAGCATCGCGATATCGGCGCGGTCATTGATCACGAACAATGCGCCCGCCTGCCGGCACAACCCGGCAATTTGCTGCGCGACTTCATAGTCTGAGCGAGAAAAAAAAGCCTTGTGGCGCAATTGCAGAATTCGCGCGCCGGCATCCAGCACCGCGTCCGCCGCCGCAACCGGTGCGATCCCGTGACGAGCCAGCAAGCCAGTATCGAGAATCGGATAAACGCGCGGAAGCGGCGTCATCTCAGTGCGAGCGCCCCATACAGCACGCTGTCGTCGCCGAGTTCCGCGGGTACCACGTCGATGCGGGCGCGAGACCATGCTGTCATCTGGCGTCCTAACTCCGCGCGCAGCGGAACAAAGAGACCATCGCCCGCTTTACTGATACCTCCGCCGATCACGATGCGCGCCGGATTCAAGAGCATGATCGCGGACTTCAGCCCGAGCGCCAAATCCACGACGTAGCGCTGGACAAACGACGCATCCTCCAGCAGCTCCTTCGCGGTCTTGCCATAGTCCCGTTCGAGCCACAGCCCGCAACACATCCGCTCCAGACAGCCGCGCGCGCCGCACAGACAATCGGGTCCGTCGGGACGAATCGTCATGTGGCCGAGTTCGCCCGCATAGTTGTCCGGGCCGCGCCAGACGCGGTCGTCTTCACTCAGGATTCCCCCGCCGATGCCGGTCGACAGCGTCATGTAGAACAAAGGCCGGAAGCCGCGGCCCGCCCCGTACAACCCCTCGCCCAACACCCCACAGTGGGTGTCTCTGTCCATCAAAACTGGCCCGTTTATCAGGGCCTCGAGAAACGCGGGCAAATCGAACCCCGTCCAGCCGGCCACATGCGTCGACATCACCACCCTCTGCTTGGCGAAATCCACCGGACCGCCAAATCCCACGCCACACCGGCTGAACTTGTATTTCTTATTCCAGAAAGTAATCAGGACCTCCAGGCGCCGCAGCATCCAGTCGCGCCCGCCTTCGCGATCGGTGGCGCAAACTTCCTTCTCCACCATTCGCGTCCCGTCGAAAACGGCGCCGGCAAACTTAGTTCCGCCGACGTCAATCGCCAGAACCATCAGTGAACCGTCAGCGTGGTCAAAGCGATCGAGATCCCAATTACCGCTCCCGCGACGCTGACTCCCCACAACGCCGGGCGCTTGGCGAGAATGGCCAGAGAGGCAAAAACAATGGCGATCTCCAGGAAGATTTCGCCAAAATGAAGGCGGACGGCCTGCCGCCCCGCGAGTCCGCTTTCTTTCTCGAGGTCCTTGGCCTTCTCCTGGATTTCATCGCTGTCTTTTCTGTATTTCTCCGCGTTTGCGGCGTACTCGGCGGTCTTTTCCCCTTTCATTGTGGCGAGAAGGTCACGGGCAATCTCCGACTCATAGCGCCGGATCGATTTGGCCTGATAGTAAGACCACTGGTCGGAAGCTTTCTGCTGGTTCAACAATTCCTCCGTAACCTTAATCTGACCGAAGACCGCGACCACCGCGAGCGCCGCCGCTACCATGGCCATGGTAGCCGCTACTCTCTTGTTAAAAGGTTCCGTGGCATGCTCGGCATGCTCGGCTTGCTCGTGTGCTTCCATCGCTTCTGACATAGTGTGCTTAATATCATAGTCGCTTCCGCGACCAGCTTGCTGCCTCCGCTACAAACGGGTTCTCGTGTACGGCCATCTTCTCTAATACGGTCCGAAAGCGCGCTTCTCCGCTGTTCCCCATCGCGATGGCAACATTTCTCAAAAAACCGCCGTATTTCGCGCGCCACACCGGCGTAGATCGGAACTTCGCTCTGAATTCATCCTCGGTCAATTCAGCCATCTCCTCCAAAACCAGAGCGGGCCGGTTGGGAGCGAAGGCGGCTTCCGCGGTGAATGGCGCGTCCTGATTCCATGGGCACACGTCCTGACAAATGTCGCAACCGAATACATGCTGTCCGATACCCGGCCGGTGTACCTCGGGCGCGATGGAGCGCAGCTCAATAGTGAAATAGGAGATGCACGCCCTCGCATCCAGCTCATATCCGCGGTCAGCGATAGCATGGGTCGGGCAGGCGTCAATGCAGCGAGTGCACGTCCCGCAACGGTCCGGCGGCGGCGTGCCCGGGGCTATTTCCAACGACGTAAGAATCTCTCCCAGAAAGAACCAGGAGCCCTGCTCTTGATTAATCAGGCAGGTATTCTTGCCGATCCAGCCCAGACCGGCTTCGCGCGCGTAGGATCGCTCCAGCAACGGCGCCGTATCCACGCAGATTTTGTACTCGTGATCGCCCAGGCGCTGAGCGACCACGTTCAAGCCGAGGCGCAACACGTCGTGATAGTCCTCGCCCCAGGCATAGCGGGAGATCGGACTGGGCGGCTCGGGCCGGTTGTAAAGCTTGCCTACGCAGATCACCGACCGCGCGCTGGGTAACAAGAGTCGTGGATCGTTTCGCAGACCGGCGCGCCGGTCTGTCAGGTATGTCATTTCTCCCGCGCAGCCGCGTTCAATCCAATCCCGGTATCGCCCGGCATCGGCAGAAGGCTCCGCAGGCGCCACACCAGCGAGTTCAAAACCGGCTTCCCTACAGATGTGCCGAACCTGTTGCGTCGTCACCGCGTCATATGGTTTTCACGTCTTTGTGCAGCAGTCTCAATTCGCGGTCTGGATCCTGCACTGCGCGCGTCGTCGTATCGAACAGCATAGTAGTGCGCGTTTCCTGGTTGTAGGCGGGCCATTGCGGCATGCGCGGATTGTTGGGATCCCCCGTTTTGGCAAAGGCCACCCACGCCGAAGAGATCTGCTCCATGATCGCTAGCATCTCGGGAGCCGGCGCAGAGTCAATATTGGTCAGGCTGTTGTGGAATACCAGACTGACATCCGTTCCATGCACGGGACCGAATTTTCCGCCGTATCCTGGCGACGGATAATCGAAACGATATACCCACGCGGGCGCTCCGCCTTGCGCCGATTTGCGATCGGCCTGATGCAGAGCCCGCGCACGCCGATCCATCTGCGTGTCGATTCTGGTCTCGAGGAAATAGGGTGAGGCCGCGGGATACGCTTTGCGATAGGCGGCGAGGACCTTGTCAGCTTCGGCGCCGAAGCGCTTCCTGGCGAACTCCTCAAGACCCGCTTCGTCGAGATTGTAATTACTCATGCTGAGCGCGGACTCACCCAGCATGGTTCCGATGATCATGGGAACATCCTTGGAGACTTCAGACGCTGCCGGTTCAAACGGATCCTGCGGGATCACTTTGCCATCAACCACCGGAATAAAACCCATGCCGCCGGTCTTTTTCATGGCCGCGCCTTGCGCCTCCAAGAACTTCAGGTAGGGGACTTCTTGCAGTGCGGCCGGCTGGCTGCCGGAGATCCCGAGTTCCTGCATCAGAATTTTTGCGTTGCGGGTGGCCGCTTCGCGCGTCATCAACGTGCTGATGGAACCGCTCTGCACCGCTGCGCGTTGAAACAGTCCCTTGCCGGAGGGCATGGCTGTGATGGCGCTCACCTTGCGTCCGCCGCCGGACTGTCCAAAGATCATGACCTTGTCCGGGTCGCCGCCAAAGTTCGCGATGTTGTCGTGAATCCACTGGAGCGAGGCCACTAAATCTTGCATGCCCACCGTGCCGGACGCGGCAAAGCGCTCATCCAGGATCTCGCCGAAGTGCGCAAACCCAAACGACGCCAATCGATGGTTGACCGTCACGACTGCAGCGTCGGCGTAGCGCGCCAGCGGCTCTCCGTGATAGCCCGGCGAGTTGCTGGAGCCGGCGGTGAACCCGCCGCCATGAAAAGAAACGAAGACCGGACGCTTGCGCCCGTCGGCGAGTCCGGGAGTCCATAGGTTCAAATTGAGGCAGTCCTCGCCCATGCCGCCGGGCTGCTTGTCCCACTCGATCATGCGCGTGTAATCCTGGCTGGCGTTGGCCGGGAACTGCGGACAAATGTTGCCGTAAGCGAAGGCCTCCTTGATGCCAGTCCAGGAAGTCACCGGTTGCGGCGGCATGAAGCGATTCTTGCCGCTGGTGGACGCCCCGTAATAGATTCCGCGGAAGCAGATAATCGGGCCAAAGGCCATGCCGCGAAGCTTGCCGCTGCGCGTCTCGGCAACCGGAAAATCGTCAGGCTTGGCCTCGGGCGCAACACCCCAAAGCCCCGCACGCATCAAAGCCAGCGCCAGGGGTCCGCGCTCCAGAAAGTTTCTTCGTGTCGGCCTGGACTGTGTCATAACTCTTATTAAGATACCGCCTTCCAGTGGCCGTGCGATTCCATCTCATACCCGGATTTTCGCCCGGCGCCACGGTCACTTATCTGGGGCGCAGTATTACTTGATCGCATATTCTAACGA
>DATFZA010000322.1:0-7599 GCA_035314765.1 Bryobacteraceae bacterium | reverse complement strand
GATACCTGTAGCGATGCTGGCCGATCTGTGGAGCGCGCGGCGGTGGATCGCGGCGATCATGATCGTGTGGGGCGTGCTCGCTTCGGCCACGGGCTTGATCCGAAGCGCGACCGAGTTCAATGCAATTCGCTTTCTCTTGGGGCTGGCTGAGGGCGGATTCTTTCCGGCTGTGGTGGTCTATCTGACGCACTGGTTCCGGCAGGAAGACCGGGGCAAAGCGGTGGCGATGTTCATGGCGGCGATTCCGGTCTCGAACGCCATCGGCGCGCCGGTTGCGGGGCTGCTGCTGCGCCTCCATTGGTTGGGGATTTCGGGCTGGCGCTGGCTGCTGATTCTGGAAGGAGTTCCGGCCTTGCTCGGTGGCGTGGTGGCTCTATTTTATTTGACGGACCGGCCGAAAGAGGCGCGCTGGCTGACGGGGGAGGAGAAAGACTGGATTAGCGGCGAACTCGGCAAGGAGAAAGGCAAGACGCACGGTCACGGAGACATGTTGGCTGCGCTGCGGCAACCCTTTGTGTGGGCGCTGGCACTGGCCTATTTCCTGATCAATACCAGCGGTTACGGATTGAATATCTGGTTGCCGAAGATGGTGCAAAAGTTCGCGGGGCTGACCACGTTTGAAGTGAGTCTGGTAGTGGCTATTCCGTTTGCGGTTTCGGTTCCGGCGATGCTGCTGGCGGGCTGGCACTCCGACAAGACCGGCGAACGCCGGTGGCATGCGGCGCTGGCTGCGATCACGGCTGGGCTGGGTCTGGCGCTTAGCCAGTTGGTGAATGGCAATCCGGTCCTGATTATCGCGAGCTTTTCTATCGCCGCCGTGGGCATTATGAGTTTCTATCCGACGTATTGGGCAATGGCGACCGGCCTCCTGAGCGCGCGTTCGGCGGCTGCGGGCTTCGGATTTGTCAATTTGATCGCTAATTTTGGTGGTTTTGTGGGGCCTTATATGGTCGGATATCTGACCGATCGTACCGGCACGTATGCGGCGGGCGTGTACTCTCTGGTGGCGACGGCTTTATTGTCGGCGGTTGTTCTGATTGCGATGCGGCACAGGAAGCCGGCGGCGGTGGGCGTCGCTTTAAATCCCGATGTCCTCGTTCCATAGCGCCGGATGCATTTCGATGAAGGCGCGCATGAGGGCGATGCATTCGGGATCTTGCAGGACTTCCACTTGGATACCTTCGCCGCACAGATAGGTTTCCGCACCGAGAAACGTGCGGTTTTCCCCCGCCACCACGCGCGGAATCTTGTAAAGGACAATTGCGCCGCTGCACATGGGACACGGGGAGAGCGTCGAATACATGGTGCACTCGCGGTAGACCGATGCCGTTAGACGGCCGGCGTTCTCCAGGCAATCCATCTCCGCATGCAGGATTGCACTGCCCTTCTGGATGCGGCGATTGTGGCCGCGGCCGATGATTTGACCTTGGTGGACAAGCACTGCGCCGATGGGGATACCGCCTTCAGAGAGGCCCAGGCGCGCTTGTTGAAGGGCGGCGGTGAGAAACGGATCGGCAGGCATGGCTTATGGTAAATCGGGTCGGGGGCTGGGTTAGCGCGGGCGTTGGGGTGTATCGCCGTGGTCCCCTCCGTTAGTGATCCCCTCCCTTAGTGATCCCCTCCCTGACGGTCGGGGCTAGACAGGCCTCCGGCCCCTGCCTAAGAATTCAACCATCGCCGGCATAGTGGTGGGCGAGTTCCGAATGGTTTCAAAGTGGGCCGCGGTGAAGCAGGCGCTCAGTCAAGGATTTTCTTCCTGGCGAAAACTGGAGCGCGGCGGCGCGCAGGTAGGGGCGGAACTCTCGCACCCAGTAATTCAGATATCCGGCCGATCGAATCTCGGCGAGCGTGGTTTGATAGTGCTCCAGGACGCCGCCGGCGTAGAATTGTCCAGTGGTCAGGGCGGCTTTTGCCGCGGCGCGCGCCATTCTTCTTAACGTATATGGCGCATGGGCTAGCGACGACAGCGCCATCAGGGACGACAGTTCAAAGACCGATCTGCCTTGCGAGGCAGCCTCAGTCTTCAACGCCGCCCAGGAGTGCCAGAGCGCATCCGGAGAAGGCATTTGCCGGGGTGGAATTTTTCGCACGCTCTTCTGAAACGCCTGCCATTCGCGGCGCAGGCTAGCGACATCGATGGGCGGAGTGTTGATCACATCCGTGGCGCGCCCGGCGGTTTCCTCGAGCCCATCGAGAATCTGGTTGACGCTGTCGAAGCGCGCGTCTGTGGCCAGGAGGCCTTCCTGCTTTAGGGCCTGCGCAATCTCGTGCAGGATCTGGCGGCCCGCGCCGGTGACATCGGCCAGGGCGGCCATGATCCAAACCGGCGAGGCGTGGAAAGCCAGGATACCGGCCAACTCGATGCCATGGCCGGCGGCGCGGCGCAGGATGAAGTCGTTGGACAGTTCGCCTTCTTTGGGCCCGCCTTCTTTTGAATAGACGCCATCGACTTGGCCGACTTGTTCGACGAGGAAGCGCAGGCCGAGACCGGCCATCACCTGATAGGTCTTGGTACGCCGCAGACCCGCTGGAATGGTGACGTCGCCTAATTCCAGCAGCAGACCTCCGGCGAGGGCAGCCGCGGAACGGACCACGCGCTCCGGTAAGGACACCAGGTACTGTCCGGTTTCGGACCAGCGGGAATCCATCGTAGACACTTTAGCAGCCGGGGCCAGAGCGCCGCCGATCCCCTCACTTACGTTCGGGGTTAGACGGGGCGCGGGAAAACCGGGGAATGTGACGTCCGTCCCTGTGTTTCCCGCGATAAATCTGATTGATGGGGTTCGGACTCGGGCCCGCTGCGTCCCCATCCGCGCCGCGAGCCAGGCGGTTTTCATTCTTGCTTCTGTGCGCCCCGGCGCTCATGGAAACAGGTGGGGTACAATCCTAATCGCATGGCGGATATTGTTCTGCGGCCTAGCACGAAGTTTATACTGGCCGGGCTTTTGGCGGTGTTGCTGGTCATTTTGGCCGCGTTGATTGTGTACACGTCCGTGATGCGGCCACTCGAACAGCCGCCCTGGCTGCCGCTGGCTTCATTGCTGTTGTTGTACTTTCCACTGCGAAGCTGGATTGCCCAGCGCACCATTCGAGCGACCCTCACCGGAGACAAACTGCGAGTGGAAACCGGCTTCTTCGCGAAATCCACACGCATTATCCAACTGGCAAAAATTCAAGATGTGCGCGTCAATCAGAGTTTGATTCAGCGCATCTTCAATGTTGGAGATGTCGCCATCGAGACAGCCGGTGAGGCGAGCCGGTTAGTGTTGCCGCATTTCGATCGTCCCAACGCGATTGCCGAAGAAATACTGGCGGCTTCATCGCACCACGCCGGTCCGTGATGTACGATGGAGTTCATAATGAACCGGCGAACGGTGTTGCAAATGGGCGTTGCCGCCGCGGCGTTGCCAGCGGTGATTCCCGCTCAGGAGCGGCCGCATAGCGAGCAGGTTTCAGAACGGCCGGACGCAGCGGGATGGAAGCCGCAGGTTTTTGACGACCACCAGAACCAGACGGTGATTGCGCTGACGGATTTGATTATTCCAGCGACGGACACGCCGGGCGCCAAGGCGGCCAATGTGAATCGCTACATCGATTTGTTTTTGGCGGACGGGCCGGATTCCGAGCGTGGGCGGTTCATCGAAGGACTAGCGTGGCTGGATGCCTTGGCGATTCAACAGCACGAGCGTACGTTTGTGAAATGCGCGCCGGACCAGCAAGTGGCGATGCTAACGGCGCTCGAAAGCGGCTCCGGCACGGGTCATGAATTTTTTCGCATGGCGAAGAGCATGACGGCGACGGTTTACTACAAGACGCAAATCGGCTTTCATGAATTGAACAAAGGCGGGCGCGTTCCCGGATCTTTTGGCTGCAAACACCCCGAGCATGCCTGAAGCGCCAGAGGCTCTCCGGCGGGAGCTGCGCTTCTGGGATCTCGTATTCATCAATATTTCCGCGGTCGCGGGAGTCCGCTGGCTGGCTACGGCGGCACATGCGGGACCGGGCTCGATCACGCTCTGGCTGCTGGCGACAGTCACGTTCTTCATTCCATCCGCGCTGGTGGTGTCCGCGCTTTCCGAGCGATTTCCGCAGGAGGGCGGGTTTTATGTCTGGATCAAACATGCATTCGGAAATTGGAGCGCATTTTTGAGCGCGTGGTTTTATTTTGTCAGCAATATCCTCTACTTTCCGGCGATGCTGCTCGCGGGCGTGACCATCGCCGGAACGGTTGTTGGCAGGGAAGATCCCGTTTTCGCCGTGCCGATCACGTGCGCCATTCTGTGGCTGCTGTTGTTTTTCAACCTGCTGGGCCTGCAAGTCGGAAAATGGCCGGGCGTGGTGGGCGGCGCGTCCACTTACGTTACGGCGCTGGTGCTGGTGGGATTCGCGGTGTTCGCGGCACGCCGGTTCGGCAGCGCCACCGAGTTTCATCTTGTGCCCCAAGCAAACTGGGACAATCTTGGTTTCTGGTCGCAGATCGCCTTCGCCATGACCGGGCTGGAGCTGGGCGCGATTCTGGGAGGCGAGATCCAGAATCCAAAGCGCAACATTCCGCGAGCGGCCTGGATCAGCGGCGCGGGCGTCAGTTCGTTTTACATTGCTGGGACGGCGGCGATTCTGGTGCTGCTCGCTCCGGAACAGGTGAGCCCGGTTACGGGACTTGCGCAAGCGGGCCAAGTGGCGGCGGGCCGTTTGTCCATGCCTTGGATTGCTCCGGCTTTCGCGCTGCTGGTGGTTATCGGGCTAGCCGGGCAACTGGGATCGTTCATTGCCGGAAACACACGCCTGCCTTACGTCATCGGGCTCGACAGTTACCTGCCGCCGGCGTTCGCGCGGCTGCATCCGCGATGGAAGACGCCCTATGTTTCCATCCTGGCGCAAGGCGTTCTGGCGACGCTGTTTCTGCTCGCAACACAACTGGGCGAGAGTCTGCGGTCGGCGTATCTGATTTTGGTCGACATGGACGTAATCGTTTTGCTGATCCCGTTTGTGTTTATTTTTTCTACCGGGTTCAAGTTCGGGCAGAGAATCGCGGGTGCGCTGGGCGCGGTGATTTCCGCCATGGCGGTTGGTTTCTCCCTAATTCCGCCACCCGATGTCCGGTCTGTATGGATCTTTGAGCTGAAAGTGGGCGGCGGGTGTATCCTGTTTGCTCTGCTGGGCTGGCTGGTTTTTTGGCGAAGTCAAAGACGCGGCCTCAAGCAATGACCTACGCCGAGGCAGTTCAGTATCTCTATTCGCTGGGCAACGAGATCCAGACCGCCAAGTTCGATCTGGAGCGGATAACCAAGGTGTTGGAGGCGTTGGGAAATCCGCAGAATGCGTGCCGGTTTGTTCACGTGGCGGGCACCAACGGCAAGGGTTCCACTAGCGCGATGATTGAATCCGGATTGCGCGCGGCGGGCGCCGCGACGGGCTTGTATACATCGCCTCACCTGATTGAACCCACCGAGCGCATTCAGATTGGCGGCAAGCCCGTGTCGCCCGAGCAGTTTGCAGCGGCCTTTGAAGAGGTGCATGCCGCGGCGGAAAAACTGCGGCTCGACTTTCATCCAACCTACTTTGAGAGCGTTACCACGATGGCGTTTCTGCTTTTTCGCGCGGCGGCGGTGGAAACGGCGGTGCTGGAAGTGGGCATGGGCGGTACGCTCGATGCGACCAACGTGGTACATCCGCGGCTCTGCGTGATCACGCCGGTCGATTTCGATCACCAAGCGTTCCTGGGAGACACGATTGAGCAGATTGCGGGAGAGAAGGCGGGAATTTTGAAACCGGGCGTGCCCGCGGTCTTCGCCGAGCAACGGCCGGAAGCAGAAAAGGTATTCATTGCGCGGGCGCAAGGCCCGTATATAATGACGCGCGATTGGCCCGTCGCGAATTTGCAGACTAACGCGCTGTGCAGCCGATTTGAAGTGGGAGGGATGGAGGTGGAATGTCCCCTGGCAGGCGAGCACCAAGTGGAAAACGCTCGCACGGCGGCGATTGCGTTGCGCGAACTTGGCTACTCGCCGGCGGGTATCGCGCAGACCCGCTGGCCGGGCCGTTTGGAGCACCTGAAAGCTAGCGGCGGTCCCGAGATTCTGTTGGATGGAGCGCATAATATAGCGGGAGCGCGCGCGCTGGCAAAATATTTAAGGCGCTTCTATGCCGGGCGAAGATTGTGGATGGTGTTTGGTGTGATGCGCGATAAGGCAGCGATGGAGATCGGGGCCTTGCTGTTTCCGCTGGCGCACCGCGTGATTCTTACGCGCCCCGCCAACTCCCGCGCCATGACGCCGGACTTGATTCCCGCGCCGGGAGCCATTCTGACTGACAACGTGGAGGAAGCTCTGCTCGCCGCGCGCCAGGCGGCAGATCCGGAAGATGTCGTGCTCATTACGGGCTCGCTTTATGTGGTCGGCGAGGCCCGGGCGGTCCTCGTAGAATAGGAACGAATGTCGAAGCTGCGGTCTCTGGCGATTACGGCTCCGCTGATTGCTCTGGCGACCGCGCTGTACGGTTTGGTGGGGCTGGTGGTGTCGTTCTTCGACGACACGGGCGACCGCCAGATGGTGGTGGCGCGAGCGTGGTCGCGGGCGCTGTTGTTGATCAGCCGGGTCAAGGTGAAGGTGGAGGGGCTAGAGAACATTTCACCCGGTGGCAGCTACGTGCTGGTATCCAATCATCTGAGCTACATGGACACGCCTGCGATTCTGGCAAACGTTCCGGTGCAGTTCCGTTTTTTGGCGAAGGAGGGGTTGTTTAGGGTTCCGCTGCTCGGGACGCATCTGGCGCGAGCCGGCCACATCCCGGTTCCGCTGGAAGATCCGCGGGCGGCGGTGCGGGTGATGACCAAAGCCGCACAGGTGATAAAAGAGCGCGGCATCTCGTTGCTGATTTTTCCCGAGGGCGGCCGCGCTCCCGATGGCGTGCTGCAGCCGTTCAAGGAAGGCGCGGCGTACATTGCGATCAAGGCGGGTGTGCCGCTGGTTCCGGTAACTTTGATCGGGACGCGCGAAGTGCTGCCGTTCGGGTCGGCCCACATGCGCGGAGGGACGGTGGTGCTGCGGATTGGCGAGCCGGTGGCGACAAGCGCCTGTAAGCTTTCCGATCGCGACCGGCTGACGGAAGCGGTCCGGCAGCGGATCGTGGAATCGCTGGAAACTATGCCTGTGCCGGCTCCAAATTGAAGCGCACGCCAACCGCCCAGGGGACACTGCTGCGATCGTTGAAGAGGACGAGTTCGAACACCAGCCCGCAATGTCCCCATCTGCGTCAAGGCGTTGTCGCGTGAATGGCAGAATCGTCCGTCCCTGGTTTTGCTATGTTGACGCGAACGTGTTTGTGCCAGGGCGTTCCGGCGATGGGATCGCGATCGCCGGCGGCGGTCAGCAGATTCACCGCGGGACCGTTTTGAACCAATCTTCCATCGGCTGTGGTGTAGAGCATTCCGAAGCCGTGCGGAAGAGAAACTACGCCGGTCTGCGTTCCGTTGTCGACCAGGACCTCGACTTCCACGGCTGCACGCTTAGAACGGCAAATGGCGCGATCGCCGGTTTTGAGACCGATGCGTTCCGCGTCTGACGGGTGAATGCGCATGGCGCCATTGCGGTCCTGCCT